>NZ_JBQQOC010000032.1:0-21643 GCF_052264515.1 Candidatus Corynebacterium faecigallinarum | reverse complement strand
ATCCGTCGGCGAGGCTTGGGGCCCACACGAGTGAGCAAGCTCATGGCGCGGAAGCGTCCACGATTGTGCCCGGTGATTGACCGGGATGTGCGACGACAACTCGGGCATGGCAAGAACCGGACGGACTTCTTCGCCAGTGTGCGGGAGGTGCTGCGCGATGAATCACTGGGGCTGGCCGATCATCTCCACGAGCTTCGGGATGCCGCTGTCGCCAAGGCCGCGAAGAGCCCTGCCACCGGATCAGAATCAGTGGCAAGGATCCGGCGACTCACCGACCTTCGTGTGCTCGACATCGTGCTGTGGATGGAGGAGCAGGAGATACGCCGTCAGAAGTGATTTTCTGACTCACAACCCGGCGAAGAACTCCCACACAGCTCCAGGCCCGTCGTAGCGGGCGCCGTTATCGTTGCCCCAGCGTCCGGTGGTGGTGGGGAAGGAGTGTCCGCTGTGGTCGATGGCGATGAGGCGGACGGGGTGTTCGCCGGGCCAGTCGGTGATTTCGGCGTCGCCGTCGCGGGTGGGTGTGCCGGACGCTCCGGCGCCGTTGCGGTCGGCGAACCACTGGGCGCTGTCGACTGCGGAGTGGACGTGGCCGCGGGATTCGGCGAAGAAGCCCTCGCCGACGATGACCTCGCCGCCGTCGAAGGGGTTCCACGGGTCCTCGCGTCCCTGAATGAACAGGGCGGGTACGGGTTCGCCGGTGTCGGTGCAGTCCATGTTGTCGTCGGTGGCGACGTTGGCGTTGATCGAGGCGATGCCGGAGACCAGGTCGGGGGCCTCGTAGGCCAGACGTTGGGCCATGTGTCCGCCACTGGAGAACCCGAGCCCGAAGACGGTGGAGGTGTCCACGGTGTCGTCGCCGAGATCACTGCCGAGCCGGTCGACGATGTCACGCAGGAACCCGACATCGTCGACGTTGTCTTCCTTGGCCGGCCAGTCGCCGGCGGCGCGGCATTCGTTCCAGTTGTTCTGGTAGCCGTCGGCGTAGGCGATGACGAAGCCGTGCTCGTCAGCCAGCTGTTCCAGGTCCGGCCCGATGCCGCCGCGGATCCCGTCACCGGTGTCGCCGGTGCCGTGGGTGACCAGGACGATCGGCATGGGACTTGGGTCGGGCTGGTCGTGCAGTGGGGTGTAGGTGGTCCAGGTGCGGTCCCGGTCATCGACGGTGGTGACGTGGCGGGTGACGTTACCCGGGGCTGCGGTGTCGTTGGCAGACATGTCGGATCCTGAGGTGTCGGTCTGGTGGCTGGAGTTGCTGAGACTGCTGCCGTCGTCGGTGCTGCAGGACGCGACGAGCATCGCGCATGCACCCGCTGTCACGGCGGTGACGGTTTGGGTCAGGCGGCGGTGCGGGCGGTGGGTCATGGTTTCCAGTGTGCCTGAATGAGGCAGGGGAGAGACCGCAGGGGAGAGACCGTTGTCAGTCCCAGTCGTTGTTGGCCTCGAAGACTCCTTCGATCGCGGCGCAGTACTCAGGATCATTGATGTAGCCCTCCTGGCATCCGTGGCGACCCTGGATCTCCCCGGAGGAGGGGTTCCGGTTACCGTCCGCATCATGACCGTAGCCGCAGAGATACGCCGGGCATGTTCCGCCGTCGGCCATGGGGATGCCGTCGTGAGCAGGCTGATTGGACTCGCAGTAGCTCGGGTCAGGGACGTAGTGGTCGGTCTGAGGGCAGCGGTAGTCGAGTCCCTCGGTGGCATCGTCGAAACACTCCTGGGAGAACGCGATTGTGCCGTCCGACCACAGTGCTGGCCCTGGGGCACCGAAGAGGCACTCGACGACCGTGGGAGCTGCAGCTTCGTCAACGCTGGGAGTGTAGTCAGGCTCTTGCCCACCGGTGTGTGCCACTCCACCGAGTTCTTCGGCAAGCTGCGGGGCCAGGGCCAGCGACGCGTCTTTGCCTTCGTCCGAGTTCAGGCTTACTGCCGTGGTGTCGAAAGTGACAGAAACTCCCCCGAAGTCGTCACTGGCTGATTGCCATTCGTCGAGGTCTTCGATGGTGGCGAAGAGGTTGATCCCTGCGTCGTACCCCACGATCTCCAGGTCGTAGACCTGTTCAGCACCAGACGCTCCGGGATCGGACTCTGAAGGGCCGGTGTACTCCGCCTCGAGGGTGTCGAGTGCTTCAAGCACCGACGTGACTGGCTCGGGGAGTGTTTCCTGTTGCGATGTCGTCGGAGGAGTCGATGTGCTTGGGGTGGGAGCAGCATTGGAGCCGTCGTCGTTGCCACAGGCGACGAGGACGAGCACGAATGCTGCCCCGAGGGCGGCAAGGCTACGTCGGTGTCGGCCGCGGAGGGAGGTTGTGGTCATGGTCATTCCTTCTTCTCGGTCGGAAAGCTAATCATCCCTGATGACCGGACACGGGTGTCCCCAAGCGTTCGACTGCAGTTGTGCTGCTTCTGTCAGTCCGATTCCGCACGTCGGGCCAGAATCATCCGTGCGGTGGCTTCCGGCAGTGCGGCGTTGAACTTCAGTCCGTGCACCGCTTTCGGACTCACATAGGGCAGGGGGCGGGAATCTCTCGGCAGGGACGTGAACCAGTCGATACGATCCCGGCCCTCAGCTGGTGTGAGGTCGGGAAAGACCCGGATCCGGTCATATCGTGGTGCCTGGTCGAGCGGTGCCAGTTGATGAAGTACGCGGTTGGGCAGGCTACCGGCCACGCCCTGATCAACAGCAGCGGCCGCACTTAGGGAGTCCCGGCCAGGAAGAGCTGTGTTCCACGACCTGTCCTCGGCACGGGATGTCGAAGCACCCAAAGCCGCAAGAATCTGTTGGTTCCGCCCGGTACCACTCCAGGTCCACCATTCGGCCTGATCAGCACTGCCTCGTCCCGAAGGTAGGAACACGGTGTCACTGGTTTCGCTGACGGTGGGCGACCACCAGGCCCGCACACCAGCCAGTGCCTCGAGAGCCCGCGAACTCAGCTGCACTCCCGCTGGATCCTCCCCGAGGATCACCCGGCGCATCCCCTGGGAGATGTCGTAGCCGAAGGACGGTCCAGAGGAACCCCACCGGGCCATACCCCGCTTGTCGGACAACTCAACATGCACAACCTTCCGCTTGTAGTCAATGTGCAGGATCTTCCAGTTGCGACCGGCAAGAGCCAGTACCATCTCGCGGTTGCCGGAGAACGAGTCTTCGTTGTCCTCCTGCATCGAGGCGATCAGACGGTCCTCCACCATCCCGATCTCCGAGCGTCCCTCCAGGACCGTGAACAGCGGGGGAGAGGTGAAGGCGGACAGTAGGTCCATGAAATGTCGGCGACCGAACTTCTTCTCCGCCTCTTCTCCGATGAAAGCCATCGCACCGTCGGTCTCCAGCATCCCGGAGGAGACCAGGTGGTCCAGGACTCCCTGCGCATCGGCTTCCAGCACGACGCTGTCCATCAGTGAGGTTCCTGCCCAGATATCCCTCCATGTGGACGTGTTGAATGCTCCTTGGGACAAGGCCGCTGCGAGGAACTGTTGGGCTGCGATGTGCAGTGGCACCTGCGGTGGGGTCACCGGTTCGACGAACCCGGCTGACCAGGCAGAGAGCATGCCCATGATCTGTAGCAACACCTCGTCCTCGTCCCCGCGTGCGGAGTTGGACGGCAAAGCGATGAACAGGCAGTTACGGGCGGTCCCTGCACGGCGGCCGGTGCGTCCCAGTCGTTGCAGGAAGGACGACACCGTCCGTGGCGGCCCGACCTGAATCACCCGGTCGAGGTTGCCGATGTCGATGCCGAGCTCGAGGGTGGACGTCGCCACGATGACACAGTCCGTCTCATCAGCGAAGGCTTCCTCCGAGCGTCGCCGCTCGGCCGCGGAGAGCGAGGAGTGCGAGAGGAACACCTTCACCCCGAGCTCATCAAGATAGCCGCCGAGCACCTCGACATTCTTCCGGGAGTCCACGAAGACCAGGCGTTTCTCACCGACATAGAGCTTGGAGAGCAGAGTCGCGACCTGCGTCATATCGGCCAGGCGATCCACGCGGATCTCCGGGGCATCGGATGCGGCCGCCGGAGAGATCCCCGCACCGGGGAGGACGACACCGGGGGCGATCACGGATCCGGCACGATCGGCGGAGGCACGTGCACCACCCTGCAACCACTGCAGGAGGTCATCGGGGTTTCCGACTGTGGCGGACATGCCGATGCGTTGCAGAGGCCGGCCGATTGTGTGCTCGAGGCGGGCGAGGACGGCAGAGAGGTGCCAGCCGCGGTCGTCGCCGGCGAAGGCGTGGACTTCGTCGATGATGACGGTCCGAACGTCGCCGAGGAAGTCGGTGGTGTTGACCCCGGTGGACACCATCATGGATTCCAGCGACTCCGGAGTGGTCAGAAGGATGTCGGGGCGGTTCGCGGTCTGCATGCGTCGACGGGCGGACGTGGTCACATCCCCGTGCCACACTCCGACAGCCCGGCCCAGCCAGGACGCATACTGCTCCAGGCGTGGAGCGAGGTTGTTGAGCAGGGCCTTCAAGGGGCAGATGTAGAGCACGGACACTCCGTGCCAGTCCTCGGTCGCCATGCGGGTTAGTACCGGGAAGGACGCAGCCTCGGTCTTGCCGCCGGCAGTGGGGGCCAGCAGCAGGGCGTCATGGCCCGCGGTCAAGGGGGCGACGGACTCGTCCTGGAGGGGACGCAATCCGGGCCAGCCCAGAGTGGAGACAATGTGGTGCTGCAGGACGGAATGGAGGTGGTCGTATCCGGTCACGGTGAATAGTTTACGGGCTGCTGGACACGGGCAGGATTATGCGTGACCGTCCGGATTCTCTGGGGCACCGGATGTGTTGAAGGTCGGGGCGCGCCGCTGCTGCAGGTAGGAATCCTGTAGGTTCAGCCAGAGACCTGGCGTTGTACCGAGCGCTGCGGCGAACTGTACAGCGGATTCCCGAGTGATCATCTCGCGGCCGTTGACGACATCAGAGACGAACGGTGTGGGGCAGTCGATGATGTTGGCGAAGTCTGCGTGACTCCAGCCGCGCTCATCCAGTTCGTCGGCAAGATACTCACCGGCAGGGAAGTGCTCGGCCAAGGGGCTCTCGATCATAGTTCGATACTATCCGGATCAGTTACCGGCTCCTGGCTGACAGAACTTCCCGAAGCCATAGCATGCCCTTCATCGGTAGGCTCACCGACCGACCCAACCTTCACCGTGTAGTGCTCCCTTGGGTCGAAGTCCTCGTGCAGCTCCACACGGTCGAGCACATCGACCACGGTACGAAGGAAGATCCTGGGAGCCACCCCGACGCGTCCGCCAAGTTCGCCGGCGACGGCATCGGCCAAGGAGGCGATGTAGCCATCAGAGACCGTCGAAGCGACCCGCGCAGCTTTCGACTCGTCCTCAGCCAGTCCGTCAACGAACAGGTCCCGCACCCGACACCCGGCATCCACCAACCGTGCATGGTCGAAGGACTGCAGCCTGATCTGCACCGCCCGCGGATTGTCCCACCGGGGATCCCCGGAGAAGTCCACCCGCAAGCGGTCGTACAGTGGCTGAAGCCGCTTGATGCCCTGACCGCCCTCGAAGAAAGCAGTCGTCCCGGTGATCAGCAGGTACAGCCCCGGGTACCGGTCATTGGAGATCTCATCCAGCCACTGGCGTAGCGCATTGAGCGACTTTTCCCGGGTGTCTGTCCGCATCCGCTGTAGCGTCTCGACCTCATCGAGCACCAACAGCAGCCCCGACTGGCCTGCACCACGAAGGATCTCGATCAGCCCGCGCAGGAAGCCGGTGGCGGTGAACTTGTCCAGTTCACCCTTGATTCCCGCATACCGCTTCACCGCGGAACTCACATTGCCCTGACCTCCGAGCCACGCGGCAAGACCATCGGCGATCTCGGTTTCATCCTCCTCCACGGCACGCAGATAGCCGCGGAGAGCCAGTGGGAACACCGGAGCAACCTGGGCGACGGCACTGAGCCGCTCTTCAATCAGGTCGCTACGGTCCCGGCCGGCAGCCTCGGCGTCCATGTCTACGGCCGCCAACCAAGCATCGAGAACGTCTCGGAACGCCCGGGTGGGGGACGAAGTGGTCCGTAGCTCCTCGGTGGTCCGACGGTATACGGTCTCCAGCTTGTGCAGGGGAGTGTCTGTCTCCGAGATCTGTACCTCGGCAACGGCGAATCCTGCATCCAGCGCACGTTGTTCGATCCACCGGGCGGCGAAGGTTTTACCTGAGCCGTACTCACCACGGACCGCCTTGAACATTCCCGCACCGGCAGCGACCGAGGACAGCTCCTGGTCGATGACCGGTCCCAGGTGGTCAAGCCCGACGGCGAGCTGATCCAGTCCGTCGGACGGCACGGTGCCTCTACGCAGAGCCTGCAGGATGTTGTGCCGCCGAGCAGGGGAGAGAGTGCTGGAGGAATGCTTGTCCATGGAAACAGAGCCTACCTTCCGCGCCGCAGTCCGAATTGCTGGATCAGCTGCTCGGAGTTCAACGTGATGTCACCGCCGCTGTTGTGGAGCACCTCGACACCGTCGATGTTGAGGATCCGCTTCAGCTTGGTGATCGCACCGTTGAACTGGATGTTGCTGAGGTTCATCGCCTTCTGCAGTTGCACCCGAGGCAGGGTGTTGTTGTTCGTGCCGATGGTGCGCAGCAGGGTGGCGATACTTGCGGCATCCTGCCCGGCGATGGGTGCCTCGGCCACCTGTGCTTTGAACCCGGGGTTGGTCTCCAGTCCGTGGAACAACACAGGTCGTGTCGGGGTCGGTGCGATGTCGATGCTGAATAGTCCGTCCGGCTCCTCCTGCGCGACCTCAGCATCGGGAGCGGATATCCCACTGATCTCCACGAAGTCCTCGCGCAGTTCCCACCAGGTCGGGTGCCGCATGCTGTCTACCATCTGCACCAGTGGCAGGGACTCGCTCATCCGAGCCTGCAGCTGCTCGGGATCCTGGCTCAGTATGGACACTGGGATGCTTGCCTCGGCCAGGGACAGGCCGCCGTGGTAGCCGGCCTTGCGCGCGGTGTAGCGCAGGTCCTCGTCCACGGCGAGTATCGCCTGGTTGTCATCGGTCAGGACGCGGTCGCCGGCAACGACGACCTCCGAGTCATCCGCCCCAGGGGCAGCAGGGTCGGCTGGACGCCAGCGCGCACTGTTTCCACCCAGCGGGGACGGTGTGCTGCGCCCGCGGTCCACGACATGCCCGTGGTCGGAGACCAGCACCACGGTGCGCCCGGCCCGCGCCGCCGCCTGCATCAGCACATTGAGGTGGGTAATGTCTGCGACAGACCACTGCCGGTCGATGGGGTCGGACTTGTCCAGCGCGTCGTCGATGGTGTTGAGCACCGCGGCAACCAGGGGGTTGGCGTCGGTGTTCTCCACCGTTCCAGCGATATCAGCGACCTCGCTGTCCAGGTCCTTCTTGTGCAGCAGCCGGGCTTCTCCTGCTCCACGCGCCCCCTTGGTGGCGGCCCGGTACCAGGTGCTCAGCCCCTTGGTCTCGTCACTCTGCCCGCCGGCGGCCGCACACCCGGACAGCAGGCTGGTCCGTGACTTGGTGGTGACGGTGGGGTACATCGCCAGTGCGGTGGCCAGTTCCTCGTCTTCGGTGGCCATGTCGTGCCAGCGGCCGTGGAAGCTCTTGTCGATCGACCGCAGCAACTGGTTGGCAGATGCCGTCGCCATGCCGTCGAGCACCAGCAGAAGGATGGCCTGGACCTCTCCCTGATCGATGAGCAGGGGCTTGAGCACCCGGTCGAGGACGTCCTCGACCAGCAGGGTGGACCCGGCCAGGTTGCGGGAGGCACCGGTTCGTGACGCCACGGCGGCGAAGGAGCGGTCACGCTGCTGGATCACGGCGCGGGCTTGTTCGGCGACCCGTCGGGTCACCTTGTGCAGCGCAGCGGAGCTCTGCTCCCGCCATGCGGCGTTGATGCAGACGTTGACCCAGCTCAGTGAATCGCGTTGTTCCCGCAGCCAGTCCGTCACGGTTGACGGTTGGGACGTGGTGGCAGCGACCTCCGTTGTCCCGGAGACGTTCAGCCACTGCCACAGCCGCAACGCGGCCTCGGCGCTGGCGATCTCGCGGTTGTGCTCGGCGGCACCACCATCACGGTGGGCTCGGGCGAGCTTGATCGCGGTGTAGGCGGAGACTGCAGGAGTTGCTGGCTGCGCCGTCCGCGATGCGCTTCCATCGCCACCGGGAATCGTGGCCTCGAGTGCTTCGGCGACCCGCTCGATACGTGCAGCGAAACCGCCGGGGCAGACTGAGGACAGGTGCAGTAGTTGGCCGGCTCCCAGGGCAGTGGTGGAGGTGACCAGCTGTTCGGCCCGGCGGATCACGGTGTCCAGAAGGTGACTATCCGCCGTTGCCTGTTCCACGGCAGCGACAGCGGCGGTGGCCCACGCTTCCCGTTCTTTGGCGGTGGAGGTATCGATCCTGGTCTGGGACCGGAAGATAGCAGTCGCCTCTTGGCGGACCGGTGTATCCTCCGCTCGGGCAGCAGGGTCGACCACGAGAACTTCTGCCGCTAGTCCCCAGGCGAGAATGTCGGACGGACCGTTGGCACGCAGGTAGCGCATCGCAGCACCCGCTTTGGGGCCCAGGGTGCGCCCCAGCCAGTCCAGTGCAGCATCACGGACATCACCGGGGAGAGCGGACACCATCCTCTGCCACCGCTCGGCAGCCTCGGGGGATACCGACCATTCCAGGACCTCGGCCAGACTGGGTGAGCGGGCACCGTCTGCCCCCAGGGTGGGTAGGCCCGTCCCTGCTGCCAGGAGCTGTGCTGCCAGGTGGTCGGGGGTGATCACCCCGGTCGGCGCCGGGACGATCCGGGCACCCAGCGAGTCGAGGAACGCCAGGGTGTCGGGGATATCCGCCTGGGAGATCGTGCCGGGCAACACCGTGGTGGCGGAGAAGGCCACCAACAAGCTCCGGGTGGCATTGACCATCTGTACCGCGCGGTAGGGGGTCAACCGGTCACGCATATCGGAGACCAGGTCGGCATCTCCCAGCGGGGTGACCACGAAGTGCCACGGGACCGAGGTGTCCAGCCTGGTCAGTGCCCAGCGTAGAGCGAGCGGGGTATTGGCCTGGGACACCGATACCGACGCGCCGTCTGCGGTGCTGTAGCTCGCCGGGCCGTCCCATTCGGTGGGGCTCTGCATCAGCACGACCGCGTCGTGACGGTTCTTGCTGAGCAGGTAGCTGATCTGCTCGTCGATGTCGCGGCGGCGCACCGGTAGCCGCGCGGCACTCATTCGACGACCTCCACAGTGACCCGCACCTTGGGGTTGTCCTTCAACAACCCGTCCAACCGGGCGCCGAACGAGGCCAGGTTGTCGGAGGTGACCTCCTCGTCCAGCAGGTTCCCCCGAGCGGGACGGGGTTCGGGGGTGGTGGGGCCGTCGCCGCCGTCAGTCGCGTGCTGGTCCGGTTCCGGTGCCACGGGCTGTGGCACGGCCTGCGGCGCGGGCGACTGTTCGAAGATCGCGGTCTCCCAGGCGGACCGGTCGGCGAAGAAGCGGTCCACGGCCTTGTCCACCGGGGAGGTGAACTCGTGGTTGGCCAGTGCGTCGCGCAGGGAGGACAGGATCACCGAGGCACCCTTGTCGTCACCGCCCTGGTGGGACGCGGCGTAGGCGGCCGGGGCGGACAGGGCCGTGGAGCCGTTGGCCGTGAGCTTCTTCAGCGCCGCAGCCGCCTGGCGGGCATTGGCCAGACCGGCGGTGGCCTCGGAGACGGTGGCGCCGAGGATGCGCTCGTCTGCGGTTCGGGCGGCGGCGAGCTGGTCGACCAGGGCCAGGGCGTCCGCCCGGTCGCGGTGGAGCGCGTCCAGCAGGGCGCTGGTGTCGTCGGCCAGGCGTGAACGTTTGGTGGGGGCGGTCACGCCGAGCTGCCGGGAGACCACCCCGAGGGTCTCGCTGTAGCGGGCGGCGTCGAGCCGGTACTCCTCGACTGCCTCGGCGAGGGAGGACTGCAGGGTCCGCAGATTCGCCGCGGTGCAGTGGCTGCCGACCAGCGAGCCGAACAGCTGGGCGGCGACAACCAGGGCGGTCTCCCAGGCCGCCAGGTCAGGCAGCACCACGGGCCGCAGTTCCATGCGGTAGTCGAGGTTGCGTAGTCCGGGTGCCTCGATCTCGCGGGAGTGGTCCACCCAGGACCGGTTGGTCATCGCGGCCCAGGCGCACACGTACAACCGCCGGGTCAGCTGGGTCAGTCCGGCGTTGGGGTTCAGCGAGGCCACCGCGTTCTCCACGGCCTGCACGCTCACCGGCTGCGACAGGTCGTGGCCGGAGGCACGTAGTGCCTGGGGGATGTCACCGTTGATGCGGGAGCCGGCGTTGTCCGCGGTGAACACCAGGTGGGATTCATGGACCGAGGCGAAGTCGAGTGCCGGCAGGATGGTGCGGCATGCCTTGCGTGCGTCGGCGGGGATGTCCGCGCGGCCGTCCTTGTGGGCTGCGGCGGTACGCAGGACGTCGACGACCTTGTCGAACTCCGAGCGGCTCAGTGGGCGCTCGGAGTCGTAACGCGGGTGGTCGGGGAACTTCTGGTCGAAGAGCCCGGTGATGAGTTTGTCGGTGGCGTCGGTCAGGGACATGCCGGCCTGCTTGGACACCTTCAGGGCCGGGTCCAGTGACTTCAGCGGCTCCTGGCCGATGGCGAACTCCTCGCCCTTGTCCACGCCGTACACACTGGTCAGCCAGAGGGCGAGCTGGTTGGTCAGGGACGCCTGTCGCTGCTTGAGCATCTGGCGGATCGCCTCACGGTCGTCGGCGGCGACGTTGACCGTGTGGTCGCGCCAGCCGGATTCGGTGAGCAGGTGGTCGATGATGACCAGCTCACCGAGCTTCTCCATGCGTTCGCCGGACAGGAAGTGGGGCAGCCACACCACCGTGAAGGGGGAGTCCGTCAGCGTGGTGGTCAACTGCGTGACGCGGCTGTGGTCCTCGGCCACGGAATGGTTCGGTTCGTCGAAGGGATAGTCGACGACCAACCGCAGGGCACCGTCGACCCCGGGGAGGAAGAAGTGCTCGGGCAGGTCGGCTTCGTTGCGCACGTTGCCGAAGACGAACTCCACACGGCGTTCGGTGCCACGCCAGGTGACCGTCCGGGTGTAGGAGCCGTCACTGGCGACGTCGACCCCGGTGAGCCCGAAGTATTCCGTGAGCAGGTTCTTGATCTTGCGCTCACGGCGTCCGGGGGTGTCCTGGGCCTGTGCCTGGGCGACGACGGCCTCCCAGTTGACCTCCTCGAGTTTGAGGCTGATGACCGGGTCCTTGCCGGAGCCGATGATGATCTCGGGGAACTCGGCGGCCCAGCGCCGTACGTGGTTCAGGGCGATGCCCACGTCGTGTCCGGGGAACGGTGTGCGGATGGAACCGTGGTTCAGGTGCGCCAACCGCGAGGCGGTCAGCTGTTTCAGGGCGGGCACCTCCGGGGCGATGGAGGCCAGCACCAGGGTCTTGCCGATGCGTAGTTCAGCGCCGGCGGGGGTGTCGGCGACGTCGGCGTCGGAGGTGTCGCCGGGAAGGTCGTTGGTCTTGAGGATCAGCGGACGCAGCTTGTCGTTCCAGAAGGACTTGCCCAGGGCGAAGCGGCGGGCGGCGTTGTTGCCCATCCGGTCGTTGCCGGCCATGAGGTAGTCGAAGGCGTCGCCCACCGGAATGACCGAGTCGATGCGCATGGAGTGCTTCTTGTCGATGAGCATGGTCTCCATGACCTTCAGCGCGGTGCGCTCACGCTGCATGATCGCCGACAGGTTGATCAACGTGTCGATGAGCACGGGGGAGAAGGGGAAGGTCATCTCGAAGCGGTCGGCGTCCGAGGCCCGGTGGTTCTCGTCGGTGTTGACCCCGTCGAGCAGGACGTTCATCACCTCCGGGTTCAGCCGCAGGTCGGTGAAGGCCTTCGTCAGCTTCAGCTGGGCGGTGTCGTCGACGGGGCGGAGCAGTCGCTTCTTGGCGATCATCGGCAGGTTGCGGCTGCCGAGCTCGATGGTGTTGAACCGGCCTTCCTGGTGCTTGAAGGACTGGCGTCGTGCCTCGAGCTCCCGGCCGGCCTCCATGGAGGAGTCCTTCCAGGTGGCCAGGTCGTACTGGCGGGCGATGAAGGAGACGATGGGGATGTCCAGCTGGCCCTTGCCGGACTCCACCAGCAGGGTGAGCTTCTGGGCCTCGTTGTTGAAGGCCTCGGCGGAGCGCATGAACATCAGCCAGAGGATCAGCTCGTCGAGGAACAGGACGATGCCCTTGTAGCCGACGCTACGGGCGTGGCGGGCGATCTCCGCCAGGCCGTCGGCCAGCGGGACCCACTCGGAGTGGGTGCGGTAGGAGCTGAACAGGGTGTCGGTCAGCGCGGCCGAGAGGCTGCGGCGCTGCTCCTCGGAGGCGGTGGTGGCGCGGGCAGCCCGGTAGGACGCTGCGTCCCAGGCGGATCCGCCGGTCGCGGACTCTGCCGGGTCGGCGCCGGCGACGCCGAGCAGCGCACCGAAGTCGATACCGCTGGAATCGGAAGCCGTTGCGGCAGCAGAAGAGGAGGAGTTGAGGGCGCTGAAGAACGCGTCATCCCCCATGGCCTTGCGGGTGGCGTCGGCGTCGGCGAAGAGACCTTCGGCGGAGTGCAGGACCGGCAGAGCGTCACCAGGGTGGAGACGTTCCATGTGGGAGAGGTAGCCACGAAAGATGGTGTCTTCGATGCTGTGGGAGTCCAGGAAGTGGAACGGGAGCTGCAGCAGGCTGTGCCCGATGGCACCGCCGTCGCCGGTGTGCCGGGTGATCAGGGGCTGCAGGTCGGCGTCGTCGCGGGCGGCGGGTTCGTTGGCGAGCATGGCGAACAGCACGGCCATGAAGTGGGATTTACCGGAGCCGAAGGAGCCGGAGAGGTACACACCCTGGTTGTTGCCGGTGGTCAGCGCTCGGTCGACGTAGCCGAGGGCAGCGTCGAGGTTGTCGGAGATCTCGTCGGTGATGACGTAACTGGCGATGGTGCTGGCGAGCTTGTCGTGGTCACTGACGGAGTCGGACAGCTTCAGGACGAAGGTGTCCCCGGCGGAGTCGGGGATGTCGAAGATCTCGCCGAGCCGCGGGGCACCGGAGGATGCTCCGGGGAGGGTGAATGCCATGGTGTGTCCTTCGTGGTCCGTCTACTTCTTGGTCTTGCCGCGCCCACGGGTGGCGGGTTTCGGTGCGTATGTGTCGAGGTCGTCGACGAGAATCCCGAGTCCACGCGCCGCTTCCTCGAGCTGCGCCTCGAGGTAGTCGCCGAAGCGGAAGTTGAACTGGGGGTCGATCTCGTTGTGCCACTGTTTCACCCAGGGTAGGACCTCCACCAGGCCGTAGAGGATAGCGGCCAGGGTGTCGGTGTCGGCGTCCTGGTCGGCGCGGTCGGAGAACAGGGACATCAGTGCCAGTGCCTTGTCCAGGTCGTTCCACCCGGCCCAGCCCAGCAGCATGGTGGAGTCGCCTTCGGGGGAGGCGCCGGGGTAGGAGATGAAGCGTTCCTTGGGGACGTCGAGCTTGCCGCGGTGTTTCCACACCGCCGGGTACATGTCGGCGCTGGTGTAGTTCGGCGGGACGGGGACCTCGTCGGCGGTAATCTCCCCGGCGTCTTCCCGTCGCTGGGCGTCCCAGGTTGCTTCCCATTCTGCTCGCTTGGCCAGGCCGCGGCCCTTGTAGCGTAGGGAGGCGGCGTAGGGCACTGCTTCGCCCTTGAACAGGTCCTCCAGCATCTTCTCGGTGGTGGCTCCACGCTTGGTGGACCACAGGGGGAGGACGGAGAGGACGTCGGCGAGCTCGGGGTTGGTTTCTACCTGGCCGGCGAGTTCACGGATGGTGCGGGTCTGTGCCATGCCGTCGGTACGGCGCCACAGCTCGGGGGCCTCCAGCCGGGTCAGCAGCCAGTCGGCGAGTGCCTCGTGGACCTTGTCTTCCCAGGGGTCGTCGGACCAACGCCGCTTGTACTCGGGTGCTTCGAGCAGCTTGATGGACTTGTCGGAGGCCATCAGGTCGAGGCGTTGCTGGGCGGCGGTGCGCTGTGCTTCGGGCCAGGAATCGGGGATTTCGGTGACAGGGGTGGAGTGGTGGCGTTCGAACCACGCCGTGGTGGTCTCTCCGGCGGCGACGCGACGGGCGAGGGCGATCTCGAAGGGGCGGGTGCCTAGGTCGATGCCGTCGACGTCACCGACGGGCAGCGACAGGTCGGTGTCGGTGAGCCCGTAGAGGTGGTAGACAGCCCAGTCGAGTTCTTCCTGCTCGGCGATCATCAGGCGACGAATGCGCGCGTAATTGTCCCGCGCGTCGTCGATTAACGCCCGGGTCGGGGGGGTATCCCTGAAAATCGTTGCCGGCTCATAACTCGACAACTGCTGTGCGAGATCATCGAGGCGACGGCCACGCTCGGTGACATCGCCGTCGGGGAGGGGGAACTTCTTGAGCGTGGTTCCGGTGAAGTCGTAGAAGTCTTCCCATGGTGCCAGAGTTGTCCTTGCGCCTTTACTGTCTACTGTAGAGCCCTTGTTGTGGCTGTTCTGCTTAAGCCAGAAGCAGGCGGTGGAGGAGTTCAGCACGCCAAGCAGTGCGAGGTGGTCGTCCTCGGTGGCATCCTCGGAGAGTTTGATTACAGGCGCGGATTGTTTGAAGACTTTGCCGCCACGGTCCAGGACGAAATGATTATGTGTCGCAACGGATGCGAAGGTGATGAGAAACTCACTGGAGTACTTTTTGGGAACCCATCGGTACCAGGACCACCATGAGACCCCAGACTTGTGGCGTGGTTCGCCGTCGAAGCCGCGGATGTTTCGCAGCATTGTTTTCACATTCCATAGCCAGCGGAACCATGAGGAAGTCGTATCGATTTCAACAATTTCGTTGTTTTCATCATACGGTACCAGTGCTGTGGCGTTCCCGGTCGATGAATGCCAGTCACGGTTTGCCTCGCCGATGACAAGAGGGCGGAGTAGTCTGTGCTCGCTAATGGCAGTATGAAGGCTCCTGGCAGTAGCGAAGAATGCATCATCTTGGCCAGCGAAACTGGCGAAGCCGATGCTTCCATCAAGTAATGGGGAAATATCGGCTACTGCGGCCGCCTCGACTGAAGCGGAAACGGTCGGAACGCTACCTCCCTGCAGGCTCCAGGGGTGGCTACTAATGAAGTTGCGGTCGAGTTCATCTACCGAGATGTGGGTATCCTCATGGCCGATATTGTCGACGTTCGCGGTAATCGATGACCACACCACGCCATCGGAGGGGTCATTTGGGACCCCGGGTTCGCCCTGGATTCCAAGAACACCGGTAACCTTACGGCGGGACGCGCGGGAATTACGACCGACAAGGATGACGGTTGGTGTACCGTGGCCAGGAATGTATGCTCCTGAGGTATCGATCACTTCCCTCAAATCCACCTGATTGAAAAATTGTTCCACCAGGGGTTTACCGAAGGAGCGTTGCATGAACGAGTTCGAGGTGATCTGCCCGATCCAGCCAGCGGCTTTGCCAGAATTAGTGTCTTTGGCAAGTTGGAAGAACTTCACCATAAACGGAGCAGTTAATGCGTACTTGCCGGACAAGTAAGTCCCGTAGCGATTGCGGTACTGCCTATTCAGTGCCTTGTCCTTGACCGTGATGTACGGAGGATTGCCAACCACGACATCATAGGTCCCGGGTGTCAGCAGTCTGTTCAATGCGTCGGCATTCTCCGTGGCATAGACGAAGTTCTCCGCCTCCAGGTCAAAAGCCTCCTGGCCATCAGCATCCGGCCCGAACAGCAGCGAATCCCCAGCCAACACAGTGAACCCAGGGGCCTCGGTACGCTCGGTCAGTCGCGTATCCCCGGCAGCCTGCATGAACGCCACCGTCAGCCGGAACTGGCTGATCGCCACCGCGAATGGGTTGATGTCCACACCGTGGATCGCAGACATCGCCCGCTTCGCGCGTTCCGGCGCAGGCATCGCGGGAGAATCCTTCTCCCACCTGTCCATCAGCCGATGGAAGGCGCCCAGCAGGAAGTGGCCCGAACCGCACGTCGGGTCGATCACTTTGAATCCCTCCAACGGCCGCTCGTCCAGGGCAGGATCCATTGTGCGGTCCAGGATGAACTCCTCGACGAACTCCGGTGTCTGCAACAGGGCGTACTTCTTCCGGGCGAACTTCGACAGATCCTGGTACATGTCCCCGAGGAAACGGGTGTCCAGTGTCTCGTCGTTGAATGTTCGGAGAGTGTTTCCGTCGCCGTCCACTGCGCGCCAGAACTCGATGAGTTCACGGGCACCGTCGTCGCTGGGTTCCATCACATGGATCGACGAGTGCGGTCCCACCAGTCCGGCCGTGGCCGGCACCTCCTTCAACTGGTCGAAGCAGTGCAGCAGGTAGTCCCGGTAAGAGTACTCGGGGTGGCGCTGGTACAACGCGTCCTGGAAGTCCCTGCCCAGGGCTCGATGCTCGGCATCAAAACCGGTGAGGAAGACCTGGCGCGGGCCGAAGAGGTCATTGTCCTCGATGAAGCGGAGGAACACGGTGGTCAGCACCCAGCCCGCCGCGGCCTGCTGCAGCTGTTCCTCCGACCACTCGGCGAAGGAAGACGCGACACGGTCAGCCTTCTGGGCCTCGGCGTGCTCGGTCTTCCACGACTGCAGACGGGGAGCGTCCGCCTCCAGGCGGGCACGCATGTCCGCCACCAGGGAACGAACGACCGGCTGCAGGGCAGCGGTCAACGACGCTTCAGACGATCCGGTGGTGGTTCGGGCCATGGAAAAGAACTCCTCAACAATCAGAACAAGCAGGGGAAATCAGTAGGAAAGGACTTGATCAGGGCTACTCAACGGTAGCTGGACACCGTCGACCGCGTGGGCGTTCGTCGGCGACGGCGCATCATCGGTGGTGACCAACCACACAGAGGCAGCATTCTGCGCGCCGATCTGCGACCAGGTGGCCAGCAGATCCAGGCAGTCGAAGCTCGCCAGTATCGACGGATGAGACAGCACCACAGGGTAGCCACCGTCCGCCTGGTTCAGAGCATTGGCCAACGCCTTCTTCGCC
This sequence comes from Candidatus Corynebacterium faecigallinarum, assembly GCF_052264515.1. Classification (NCBI taxonomy): domain Bacteria; kingdom Bacillati; phylum Actinomycetota; class Actinomycetes; order Mycobacteriales; family Corynebacteriaceae; genus Corynebacterium; species Candidatus Corynebacterium faecigallinarum. Next base: position 4,659 of record NZ_JBQQOC010000032.1, on the reverse strand, counting down.
GACAGACGGATCAGCTGACCCAACTGGGCATGCAGCGGGTGGTCAGGCGTATCCGCCTCGAGGAAGACCCCGAACTTGTCGGTCTGGTTGGTCTCCTCGAAAAGATGCCACAGCTCATCCAGGACAATCTCGCCGATGTCGACATGGCGGGCACCGAGATGATGTTCCAGGAGCTCGGCTGTGCGGGCCACCTTGCCGGTCTCCACCTGGATCGTCCGAAAGTTGCGGTCCCGGATGGTGGAATCCAGGGTGTTCAACAGCGTCCGATCCGATTCGTCCAGCTCCGCGCGGGGCCGGTCGGCCAGTCCCACCGTCTGCCCGTAGGTGTGGGTCTGGGTGTGACGGGTCGGAAGATCATCGGTGGTGGCGGTGTCCCTTGGGCGCAGGAACGTCTTCTTCGCCTGGTCGTAGACCATGCCCGGGACCAGTGAAGCGACGATCTCGGTGAGCCGCGGATGAGCGGGAAGCTTGGCGTTCACCGCCTCCGGGAACCGACGCTGCACCTTGTTCGACAGGGTATCCCGAGACACCCTCGTGGAGGCGATCGGGAACACAGCGCGGACCAGGGCATCAGTAGACATCTGCACCGGGTACAGGTCACCGGTGGCGGTCAACGCCAGGGAACCGTCCGCGCCCACAGCAAGCTGAGGCAGCAGCGGTGGGGCGATCTGCATTTCCGCAGGGGTGAGCCCCAGATAGCTCGCGGCCGCCGAGGTCAAGGAGGTGGCCAAAGTTCCAGCATCCACCAACTCGTGCGGTACAGCGTCCAATGCCCCGTGGGCGGCCTGGGACAGCTCTGCCGGTAGCCCGGTCAAGGCAGGATCATCGGTGAGCGCCACCGCCCGGGAATCAGCGGGGTCCGTGGAACCCGTGGACTGTCGACGGACCAGGTGGATGCGTCCATCGTCGTCGGCACGGCGGGACAGCGACATCTCCAACAGTCGGAGCACGCCAAGCTGACGACGCGCGACCACCACCGGATTGTCACCCGGGGTCGGGACAGGCTGGGCCAGCGTGGGGAACAGCTCATTCACAGCAGGACGCAGATCATCCGGGGTGGCGATCCCGCCGAGAGACTGCAGCAGCGCAGTGAGCTTCTCCCGCAACATCTCAAAGGACGTCTCAAGCGCCGTGGTTGCCGTCCACACCTGAGACACTTTCGCGGTCAGGGTGGGCATCTTCCCCGGCGAGGCATCCAGAGCACCGGCGAACGCCGACATGGGGGCAAAAGGATCACCCAGCGGCTTGTCGGTGAGCCCCAGGATGTTCTGCACCAGGCGGCGCTCGTGAGTGCTCTTCGCGCCCGAATACGTGACCAGTTCCTCGCACAGGTCCCGCAACGACTGCAGCGGCGCACCAGTGCCTGTCTCCGTGGCGACGGTGACCGTTGGAGCGTCCTGCACCTGGGAAAACTTCTTGCCAGACGTGGAGCCGGAGGGGGCACGCCCGATGGCACGGAACGACTCCAGCAGCTCCTGGGCGGAGCCGGCACGACGGCGAAGGTTCTTGTCCAGATTGTCCTGGAACAAGCCAGTGAGAGCCTCGCGTTGCTCGAGCGGCCACACCTCGGGGAAATCCTCGGCAGCCAGCGCAAGAGGACCATCCGTCAGCTCCACGGCGGTGCCGTCGTCCTCGCCGTAGCGAGGGTAATCCGCGGTCGCCATCTGCAGCAGGACCACAATCGCCGAATAGCGCTCTGCATAGGCATCGAAATGCGGGCGGGAGGGGACAGCGTCCGATCCCAGGAACGGATCCAGGTACGGCCGGGTGCCCAGATCCGTCGCCGTCAGCGGACGGTGGGTGAGGGAGAAATCGAAGAGGACCAGGGTCTTCGCGCTAGGTTTCCCCTTCAGCCCCAGGTTCGCCGGCTTGATGTCACGGTGCGTCAGCCCGGTGTTCTCCAGGGCTACCAGCAGAGTCAGCAACTGCTCCCCGTGAGCCCAGAACTGCTCCGAACCCAATGGGCCCATCTGCAACTGGTCGGCGAGAGTGAACTCTCCGCCGAAAGACAGCAACAAGGCCGTGCGGTCGAACGGCAGCCGCAGGGTGGGCTCCATCAGCTCCACGAAGTGCTTCTTCTGCGGCGAATCCGTGAGCTTCACCGCCAACTCCGCCAGTGACTTCGCCTCCTCCTCGAGCTCCGGGACCTTTGACTCGTCCCGGGCGACCTTGAGCACCCGCTTCTCATCGGCCTCGTTGTCCTGGACCAGCAAGCCCAGCGCGGTGGAGCCGGTGCCCAACTGCTTAATCATGTCGAAGCGTCCTGCCAGCTGGTCACCGACCTTCGGGTGCAGGGCATCGCCCTCGGTGGCGATACGGTCCTCCGCGCTGTCCTGCAGCTTGCCCAGGAACAGCTTCACCGGGTTCTCCTGCTGATGACGGTTGGCCGTGGACTTGACCGACTTCACCCGCTGGGCAGGGCTGGGGGAGGTGACATTAAGGATCAGGTCACGCAGGCGTGGCTCCAGCTGGGCACCCGTGGAATCCAGGTCCAGGCCACCGGACCGGGTGAGGATCCTGTTGAGTTCAGCTCGGCTGGTGGCGGGCTGACGACCGCCGGAGAAGACGAAGAAAGCAAGCGCACCGATACTGAACAAATCACCAGCGGTGCGGTCGGCGGAACCTTCGAACCCCTCCGGGGGCAGGAAGCCAGCGGACTCGTCGAACGTGGCCGCGATCGTGGTGCTGGTGCCCGTGCCGGTGGACCCGGTGGTGTTCGCTGCGATCGCCGAACGCATCCGGGTCGACTGGACGTTCTCGGTCACCGCGGTCCACTGGGAGACCTTCACTTGGATCCTGGATTTCCTCGGATCCTCCTTGTCGATCAGGTCCGTGTTCAACAGCGCTGCCGAGGGGGTGAGTCTGCGGTGCACCACGTTGTTCGCATGGGCGTAGGTCACCGCGTCCGCCACCTGGGAGATCAGCTCCACCTGCTGTGCGGCGGTGAGGACCAGACCCGGGTACAGCAGATCCAACGGCTCGAAACCGTCCGACGGTCGGTAGATTAGGGCCGGAGCCTCGCCGGAGCCCGGGGTTTCGGCGATCTCCAGGGCGAACGGGGCTTCGATGCCCGGGTGGGCCAGTTCCTTGAGCAGCTCGTACTCGCGGCGGGCGTGACTGTAGAGCCGGTTGGCCGTGGCGCGGTCGGCATCGCGGGGAATGTCGGCAACTCGGACGATGACGCGATCCTTTTTCCCGGTCTTCGTCCGGGCGTCCCGGGCATTGACCGCCTCCCAAACCTGGCGGTCCTCCTCGTCATCCAGGTGCCTGGTCAGCAGCCACGGGCCGGCGTGGGCCTTGCGACTGCGGTATCCCGTGATCTCCTTGATCGCCGGAAGCAGCATCTGCTGGGCGAACTCCTCGCTGATCGGGTCACGGTAGCGGCGGGGTTTCTCGGTGATCCGGTCGTAGATGCCGGGCAGGTTCGTCTGGTGGGTGCGGCCATCGATGCCGAAGACATTCTGGGCACCCTGGGCGGTGAAATCCGTCCGGATGTTCTCGCTGTGCAGAAACACCGCCTCCTGGACCCAGGGGGTATTGCCGTAGCTGCGCGGGAACTCGGGATGCTCGCGCATCATCCGCTGCAGGATGGTCTCCAGGCGTGAGGCCAGCAGCTTCGCCTTGTAGTTCGTGGCGTTCAACGGGTTGCGTCGGGTGCTGCCGCCGTTCCAGTCCGACTGCCAGGTGTGATCATTACCGGTGAAGTGTCCGCTCCACGACTTCAGCTCGATCAGGTTGATCTGTGCAGGCGAGACCACCAGCGCGTCCACCTCGAACCGGCGGCCGTTGTCGCCCTGGAAGGTGAAGTTCGAGAAGACGTAGTAAGGAGTCTTGTCCGGGACAGATGCGGCCAGCAAGGTCAGGCCTGCACGCTCGTGGTCGAAGTCGGAGGGGCTGACTTCGATCCAGCGCTCAGAGGACTGGTCCATATGGCTGCTGCTCCTTAAAGGTCATGTGGCGAGGCCTTACACCGAGCGTGGTGACGGCATGAAGCTGAATGTCGCTCAGTTTAGCGGTGAGAAGACTGGGTTGTTGCCAGAGGTGATGCAACGGGGGAGACAGGGGTACGCGTACACCGTCATACACAGGTCATTGTCTCCGGAAGGCTGCCAGGGCACAATGAGGAAGGTAGCCCTGGACAGGCCTCCGGTCAGCGTGGTCGATCTTTGCCAAAGCTTCCCTCGCATGCTTCGACGGGGCATCCGTTCCAGGTTTTTGAGAAGTACGCGATGATTTCCTCGCCGGTGTTGATGGGGTAGTCGGCGTCGACTTCTCCGTTGCAGGTTTCTGCGGCGTAGCAGACGGCGTCGTGGAAGAAGTCGCAGACTTCTTCGTACCGCCACATTTCCATCAGCACGCGGCAGATCTCACGGTGTTCGATCCGGTTGTTGTGCTGTCCTAGCGATCGTTCAATCATTGAGCGCACCAAGTCGAGGTCGACCGGGTGGTGTTCGCCGCAGTCGCACCATTCAGCACCTGTGCGCGGCAACGTCCACACATCGGGGGACGTGCGGGAAGGAATTGGTGTTGTCGTTTTCGCCATACCTCGTACGCTATCGAAGCACGGGGACAGCGATCGTGGGGTCTCGAACGCCTTATCGACGGCGCTGTAGTTAGGGGTATGAGCCAGTGCTCACACCCTAACCAGAGGTCCGGGAT
>NZ_JBQQOC010000031.1:0-22376 GCF_052264515.1 Candidatus Corynebacterium faecigallinarum | reverse complement strand
GTGCTCAGGAGTTGCGGTTCTCCGCCAGGGTGGTCCGTGCGCTGCGCAGCCACTCCGGCTGATCGGCCAGCAGTTCCTTGATCTCGGAGGTGGTCAGTGGCTTGTCCATGTCATTGGCTTTCAGTGCCGTGATGGTGATCCCCAGCTTGCGAGCGACCTCCGGGCGCGGGTGCGGCCCCTCGCGACGCAGCGTCTGCAGCCATTCCGGCGGGTCGGACTGCAGGGCGACGAAGTCCGTGTGGCTCAGGGGCGAGTCCTGGAACTCCTGCGGTGTCGCCGGGAGGTAGATGTTCAGCTTCTTCGCCGCGGTCTGGGGCTTCATCATGTCACTCATGTCTCCAGAGTCTAGTCCGACATCCTCGCTCGATAGGATGGCACCCATGAATCATCTCAAGGTCGTTTTCGCGCCCGGCGTCGTGCCGGGAAAGTGGTTGGGTCGTTTCGATGAGCGGATCACCGGATGGCAGGCGGCAGCCGCACAGTCGGACGATCCGCTGGCGCACGTGCTTGCAGGGCGCGCCGACATCGCCCTGTTGCGGCTGCCCGGCGGTTGGGAGGGGATGGACGACCACCGGATCGACGATGCGGCGATGCAGCGTCAGGGCCTGCACCGGGTGGTGCTCTACGACGAGCAGGCCGGAGTTGTGGCGCCGAGGGAGCATGCACTGGAAGCCGTCGGCGAGAACGAGATGGTGCGTCCTGCGGATATAGAGGACGAGATGCTGCTCTACCGCGGCGTCGACCCGGCAGCGGTGCGGGAGAATCTGGAGGTCGTCGCCGCCAATGTCGGCATCGTGGTCGCGCCGCGTCCGCTACTTCGTTCGGTGAACCGCAGAGGGGTCATCCACCGCAATCTTGACGGCGCGGGAGTCTCGAGCATTGCGCTGGTGTGGCGGATCGACCGAGACGACGAGGTCATCCAGCAGTTCGTCGGCATCTGTCGAGGTCGGCGGGCATCCAGCAGTCGGTAGATAGCAATATCCTATCTGTGGTGCGTTGCACAGTTCTGATTTATTGTGGCGGTAATCACTAAAAGACCCTCGGTTGTCTGCTACACATGTCGTTGCACGATAACCACTTTTCTCCAACAAGAAAGGTCTCATTCAGATGAGGATTTCGATGCTCAAACGTTCCGCCGCTGCCGTCGCTGCCGGTGGACTCCTGCTCGGCGCAGCAGCCTGCAGCGATGATGACGACAGCGACACCACCAGCACCACCGATGCAACGGCTGGGGCGGTCGACGACCTGGACGGTGCCGACGGTGGCGCCGATGCCACCGATGGTGCCGAGGGTGGCGCCGATGCCACCGATGGTGCCGAGGGTGATGACGCCGAGGGTGCAGGCAATGGCGCCGACGGTGAGCTCTCCGAGGGACTGGCCGCCGCCTATGAAGAGTTGGGCGGCGAGACCGGTGAGTTGGGCGCCCTCCAGAACGTTGAATCCGGGGATGCCGGCACGCTCGCCACCTTCGACAACGGCTGGCTGACTGAGTCCGCCGACGGCACCGTCACCCCGCTGGTCGGCGAGATCGGGAACACCTGGGTCACCGACGGTGGCCTGGAGAATGAGCTCGGCCTGCCGACCGCCCCGGAGACCGGGGACGCGGCCACCGGCTGGCAGCAGACCTTCGAGAACGGCACCCTGTCCTGGGTCAACGACGGCGCGGGCAACTGGTCGGCCGACATCCAGCCAGGGCAGTAACCCCGTACAGAGGTCGGGAAGTCGTGCCATGAGTTCATCCAGATTTCATCTGACAACCATGTGATTTCTATCCCCGCCTCTTACCGTCGGGGCCATGACCAACACCACCACAACCAACACCACCACCACACCTCATTACGGCGCGGACCAGACGGGCCACACCGGCATTCCCGGTGTGGTCCGTACCTATGTCGTCGACACCTCCGTCCTCCTGTCCGACCCCTGGGCGCTGCTGAAGTTCGCCGAACACCAGGTCGTCCTGCCCATCATCGTGATCAACGAGCTGGAGGCGAAACGCCAGCACCCCGAGCTCGGCTGGTTCGCCCGCCAGGCGCTCGGCCTGCTGGAGGACTTCCGCCGGACCACCGGGCGACTCGACGAGGAGATCGAGGTCACTCCGGAGGGCGGGACGCTCCGGGTGGAGCTCAACCACATCGACGAGTCCGTCCTGCCCGCCGGGCTGCGCGACCGTGACATCAGGGCCACCGACGGCACCGACAATGACCGCCGGATCCTCGCCACCGCCATCAACCTGCGCTCTGAAGGCCATCACGTCACCCTGGTCACCAAGGACGTGCCGTTGCGGGTCAAGGCCGGCTCCGTCGGCCTCGACGCCGACGAGTACCGGGCGCAGGACGTGGTGCTCACCGGCTACGAGGGCATGGTCACCGCCGAGGTTCCCACCCAGGTGATCGACGACCTTTTCGCCGAGGGGGCGGTCGACGGTGCCGGGGTCGTGGATGACGTCATGGACCTGCCGGTGCACTGCGGGGTGCAGCTCAGCGCCGGTAGTCAGTCCGCCCTGGCCCGGGTCGCACCGCACGGGGTACTCCGGCAGGTGCCTCAGGAGCGGGAGGCTTTCGGGTTGCGTGGACGCAGTGCCCGGCAGCGCGTCGCCCTGGACCTGTTGCTCGACGAGGACATCGGCATCGTCTCCCTCGGGGGATCCGCCGGCACCGGAAAATCGGCGCTGGCGTTGTGTGCTGGTCTCGAGGCGGTGCTGGAACGTGGCAGTCACCGTCGCATCGTGGTCTTCCGCCCGCTCTACGCTGTCGGTGGCCAGGACCTCGGCTACCTTCCCGGCGACGAGAACGAGAAGATGAACCCGTGGACCCAGGCGGTCTACGACACCCTCGACGGCCTGGTCAGCGAGAACGTCCTCGATGAGATCGACGACCGCGGGCTGCTGGAGGTGCTGCCGTTGACCCATATCCGGGGCCGTAGCCTCCACGACAGCTTCGTGATCGTCGACGAGGCGCAGTCGCTGGAACGTAACGTCCTGCTGACCGTCCTGTCCCGGATCGGGCGCAACTCGCGGGTGGTGCTGACCCACGACGTCGCACAGCGGGACAACCTCCGGGTCGGACGCCACGACGGCATCCAGGCGGTCATCGAGAAACTCAAGGGCAATCCACTGTTCGCCCATGTCACGTTGACGCGGTCGGAGCGTTCCGCCATCGCCGAACTCGTCACCGACCTGCTCGAAAACGGTTGAGGACGCACACCGTGCCTTCGCGGTCTACAATCTCCTCATGACTTTCACGATTCGTCCCATGCGGGAGGACGACTACGATCAGGTCGCGGAGATCCAGCTCTCTGGATTGAACACCGGTCACGCCACGTACGAAGCACAGATCCCGACGTGGGAGGAGTTCAACACCCACAAGTTCCCGGATCTCATGTTCGTCGCCGATGAGGACGGGACAATCCTCGGCTGGGTGACGGCCTCGAAGTTCTCCTACCGCGATGTATTCAGCGGTGTGGTCGAGGATTCGGTCTATGTGTCACCCGACGCCGCCGGCCGGGGAGTGGCCGGGGCACTGCTGGACCACCTCATCGAGGTGGCCACCGAGCGGGGCTGCTGGTCGATGCATTCCACGATCTTCCCGGAGAACGAGGGCTCGCTGAAGCTGCACAAGTCCCGTGGCTTCGTCGAGATCGGTGTGGCACGGACCATGGCGAGGATGAACTATGGACCGATGGAAGGTCGCTGGCGCGACATCGTGATGCTGCAGAAGGTCCTGGAGGGCGGTCCGGCCCACCCGGAGTACCGGCAGCGCATCGCCGACTAGCTGGGCTTCCCCCCCCCCACTAGCTGGGCTCTTCCCGGAAGGTACAGCTAGTCGAGGGTCTCCTTGAGCTTCTCCTGCCGGGTGAACAGCAGGATAACCGCGGCGATGACCGCCAGGGGGGTCAGTACGGCGAAGATCGGGACAAGTGCGTCGTTGTAACTGGTGATCACGGCTTCGTGCAGTTCCCTGGGCAGCTGGGACACCATGTCGGGGGTCAGGTTGTGCGACCCGGAACCGGAGAACGTGTCGGCGTACTCCGCGGCGTCCGGACCCAGCTCGGTCATGGCGTCCGGAACCCGCTCGCCCATCATGCTGGTGAGTCGGGAAGTGAACACCGAGCCGACGACGGCGGAACCCACCGACATGCCGATCAGGCGGAAGAAGTTGTTGGACGCCGTGGCGGTGCCGACCATCGACAGCGGGAAGGCGTTCTGCACCATCAGCACCAGGATCTGCATCGCGCAGCCCAGGCCGAAACCGAAGACATACAGCACCAGACCCAGGTGCAGCAGGCTGTCGTGGCTCTCCAATCCGCCGAGCAGGAACAGGCCGACGGCGGTGATGGCCATGCCGATCACCGGGTACCACTTGTAGCGCCCCGTCCGGCTGACCACGAAGCCCAGGATGATCGAGGTCGGCATCATTCCCAGCACCATCGGGATCATCATCAGGCCGGCCTTCGTCGGCGACATGCCGTGGACCATCTGGATATAGGTCGGCATGTACGACAGCGCGCCGAGCATGACGACACCGATCACCAGTCCGGCGAGGGTGCACAACACGAAGTTGCGGTTGCGGAACAGGTCCATCGGAATCAGCGGCTGGTCGGCCTTGAGCTCCACGAGGACGAAGAGCACCGCGCAGACGACCGTGGCGATCAGCAGGCCGATGATGGTCGGGGAGTCCCAGGCGTAGTCCTTGCCGCCCCAGGTGATCGCCAGGATCAGGGTGGTGGCGAAACCGGCCATGAACACGGTGCCCCAGACATCCAACCGGGCGTGGCCGCTGCCACGGGCGGGCAGGCGCATGGAGGTTGCCGCGATGATGATGGCGACCAGGGCGAGCGGGACGTTGAACCACAGTGCCCAGCGCCAGCCGGGGCCGTCGGTGAAGAAGCCGCCGAGCAGGGGGCCGAGCACGGAGGAGAACCCGAAGACCGAGCCGATCAGTCCCATGTACTTGCCACGCTGACGGGCGGGGACGATGTCGGCGATGATCGCCTGCGAGAGCACCATCATGCCGCCGCCGCCGAGGCCCTGGATGGCACGTGCGGCGATGATCACCCAGATGCTCTGGCCGAGTGCACCGATGACGGAGCCGACCAGGTACATGCTCAGGGCGAAGATGAACAGCGGCTTGCGGCCGATCTGATCGCCGAGCTTGCCGTAGATCGGCAGGCCGATGGCCTGCGCCAGCAGGAAGGCGGTGATGACCCAGCTCATCTGGTCGACGCCGCCGAGCTCACCGACGACGGTGGGCAGGGCCGTGGCGAAGATGGTCTGGCCCAATGACACCAGCAACATGCCGAGCATGAGGCTGACGAAGACCAGGGGGACGTTGTTCTTCGGTGCCGGGGTGGCGGGGGCGGGTTTGTCGATCTTCTCAAGTGGTGCCATGGGGACCGGCGTCCTCTTTCCTGATGTCGTCGTGGATGTGTTCTCGTTGGTGGTGACGGGCGGCGCGGTGACGCCTGTCGGTCAGCCCCGGCCCCAACCGGTGGCATAGGCGCCGGCCAGGCACGTCAGCCGATGGCCGGTGTGGATGATGTTCTCCTGCTTGGACAACTCGGGATCTTCACGGTGCAGCAGGTTCGCGGTCGCCAGGATCTCGCGGATCAGTGCAGTAAGCATCAGTGCCTCATGCTCCGCCGGAATATCGCTGTATTGTCGACGCTCCGGAAAGTTGCCGAGGAAGCCGATGATGCTTTCCAGGATGCCACCGGCGAACGTGTCGAACCGGCGCATACTGGCCGCGCTGAGCAGGGGGGTCCGGCTGACGATGTCGCGCCGCCGGGCCCGGACCGCAAGACTGATGGCCCGGTCGGGCGAGAGGTCCAGAGAGGTGTCCGGGTCGTTGTCGAGGGAGACGGCGACATGGTGCAGGATGTCCCGCACGATGTTGTCGGAGTCTCCGGTGGCGAAGCCGTCCAACACCTCCGCCGGGATCGGCGGGATGCCATGACCGGCTGCGACCTGGTCTTTGGAGTCGAAGTAGTTGAAGAAGCTGCGTCGGCTGATGCCGGCGGCTTCGCAGATCTCGTCGATGGTGACCTGGTCGAATCCGCGCTCGAGGATGAGCCGGGTTCCGCAGTCCTCGATACGCAGCCGGGTCTCCCGGCGTTTGCGCTCGCGGAGTCCGCAATCGCTGGCCTTCAGAGCCGGGGCGGAGTCTGCATCATGGTCTGTATCAGTCACCCAGTGTTTCTACACCCGGTGAAAAGTTGCACGCAATGCAACGATATTTACCTCACCCCCTTATGGGGTGTGGTCAGTTCACTCGTGTGACCTGGTGGTGGCGGAGTACCGGAGAGTCGGCATCAGTCAGCCACACCGAGGACCGCACCGTCCTGCCGTAGGGGCCGGTGGTCGTCGAGGACACCAGCACGACACCAGGGGAGACTTCGTCGGCGACCACGTCACCGATCTCTACGCGCTGGAACCCCCGCAGTGGGGCGAGCGACGCCAGGAACTCGGCCCGGTTGAATACCTCGCCGCCGGCATCGATGACCTGCAGGTCCGGGTGCAGCAGCGCGCCCGCTTTGTCGTGGTCGCTGCGCACCTCATCGGTGTACAGGGCGATCTCCCGGTCAGCACTACGGGATGCCAGGTCGGCGTCGGTGGTGCCGGCGGCGGCAGTGGCATCGTCAGACGCAGCATCGACATCGCCGGACGCGGCGGCGGCCCGCCCGTCGCCGAGCCCCGGGCCGACGTCCGGTGCCGCACCCTTCGAGAAGGCCGTCGCCGCGGCGTTGGCCCGACTGTCCGCAGCCTCGTTCATCGGGTGTCCGGCATGCCCCTTGACCCACTGGAACTCGATATCGCGCCCGACCAGGGCGGCGTCGATGGCCTTCATCAGGTCGACGTTGAGGACCGGCTTGCCGTCGCGCTTCTTCCAGCCCTTCTTCTTCCAACCGGGCATCCACTTGGTGACCGAGTTGATCACGTACTGGGAGTCGCAGAGCACCACCAGTGGTTCGCCGGCGGTGGCAGGGTCCGCACCGGTGGTCTCCAGCAGGTCGAGGACGGCCTTGAGTTCCCCCATGTTGTTGGTCCCGTGGGCCCATCCGCCGGCACTCCAGGTGTCGTCGTCGATGTACCAGGCCCACCCGGCGGGGCCGGGGTTGCCGAGAGCTGAACCGTCAGCGGCTGCGGTGATCGTCATGGGACTCAACGGTACAGGTGCCGACGGGGAGACCTTCCGGGGGCTGACGCCCCGGTGAAAAAGACAACGTGCCGGACAGGGAACTCCCTGTCCGGCACGCTCTACCGGCACCTTGTACCGGCATGGTCGCCGCCCGTGTGGACGACGATCAGGACCTCAGCGACTAGTCGCGGTCGGTGTTGGCCATCGCCAGCACGTCGAGGCGCTTGTCCAGCTCTTCCTCGCTGAGCTTGTCCGGGACGAAGCCCATGTCGATCACGGTCTGGCGGATGGTCTTGCCCTCGGCCAGCGCGGTCTTGGCCACCTTCGCTGCAGCCTCGTACCCGATCGCGGAGTTCAGCGGGGTGACGATGGAGGGGGAGGACTTCGCCAGGGTGGTCATCCGCTCGGTGTTCGGCTCAATGCCGTCCACCAGACGCTCGGCGAAGACGCGGGAGGTGTTGGCAAGCAGCTTCGCGGACTCGAGCACGTTGCGGGCCATCACCGGGATGAACACGTTGAGCTCGAACTGGCCCTGGGAGCCGCCGAAGGCGATGGCGGCGTCATTGCCGATGACCTGTGCGGAGACCTGGGTGGCGGTCTCACACAGCACCGGGTTGACCTTGCCCGGCATGATCGAGGAACCCGGCTGCAGGTCGGGCAGGCGGATCTCGCCGAAGCCGGTCAGCGGGCCGGAGCCCATCAGCCGGATGTCGTTGGCGATCTTGTACAGCGACACCGCGATGGTGCGCATCGCGCCGGAGAACTCGACCAGTGCGTCACGGGCGGCCTGGGCCTCGAAGTGGTTCTCGGCCTCGGAGAGCTCCTGGACACCGGTGAGCTTCTTGAGCTCCTCGGTGACCTTGGCACCGAAGTCGGCGGAGGTGTTCAGCCCGGTACCGGTGGCGGTGCCGCCGATGGCCAGCTCACCCAGGCGGGGCAGGGTGGCCTCGACGCGCTGGATACCCAGCTCGATCTGGCGGGCGTAGCCGCCGAACTCCTGACCCAGGGTGACCGGGACAGCATCCATCAGGTGGGTGCGGCCGGACTTGACCTCGGCCTTCCACTCGTCGGCCTTGGCGGTCAGGGAGGTGTGCAGCACCTTCAGGGCCGGGATCAGGTCGGTCACGGCGGCCTCGGTGGCGGCGACGTGGGTGGCGGTGGGGAAGGTGTCGTTGGACGACTGGCCCATGTTCACGTCGTCGTTCGGGTGGATGTCCACGCCGTTCTGCTTGGCCAGCGAGGCGATGACCTCGTTGGTGTTCATGTTGGACGAGGTGCCCGAGCCGGTCTGGAAGACATCGATCGGGAACTCGTCGTTGTAGGTGCCCTCGGCGATGGCCTTACCGGCGGCGATGATGGCATCGGCCTTGGTGCCGTCCAGTGCGCCGGAGTCCTTGTTGACCTGGGCGCAGGCGGCCTTCAGCAGACCCATGGCGCGGATCTGGGCGGCCTCCAGCGGACGGCCGGAGATCGGGAAGTTCTCCACGGCACGCTGGGTCTGGGCACGCCACAGGGCGTTGACCGGAACCTTGACCTCGCCCATGGTGTCGTGCTCGATGCGGAATTCCTGCTCGCTCATAATGACCTGTCGTGTCCTTCCTGGGGTTTGTGACATCTGACATATAAGGGTACCCGCACCGTCTCGGAAAGCGGAGGTGCGGGTGCAGTTCGGGGGAGAAAACCTCCTCCGGTGCCGCTGCCGGCGCTGGAGGAGGCAGGGGACTACACGTAGTCCTGGACCTCGTACTCCTTGAGCTTCTGCAGCTGGTGGGTCGCCTCGATGGAGCGGATCGTACCGGAGCGCGAACGCATCACCAGGGAGCGGGTGGTGGCCCCACCGGAGCGGTAGCTGACACCGCGGAGCATGTCACCGTTGGTGACGCCGGTGGCCACGAAGTAGCAGTTGTCGGAGGCCACCAGGTCGTTGGTGCCCAGCACGGCATTCAGGTCCAGGCCGGCGTCGACCGCCTTCTGGCGCTCCTCGTCGTCCTTCGGGGCGAGGATGCCCTGGATCTCGCCGCCCATGCACCGCATGGCGCAGGCGGTGATGACACCCTCCGGGGTTCCTCCGGTGCCCATCATGAGATCGACGGCATTGCCGTCACCGGCAGCGGCCACGGCACCAGCGACATCGCCGTCACCGATCAGACGGACCTTCGCACCGGCAGCACGGATCTCGGCGATCAGGTCGTAGTGGCGTGGACGGTCCAGCACCATCACGGTGACGTCGGAGGGGTGGACACCCTTGGCCTTGGCGACGGCGTTGATGTTGTAGGCCGCAGGAGCCTCGATGTCGACTGCGCCGGCGGCGGCGGAGCCGACGGCGAGTTTGCGCATGTAGTACACGGCGGAGGGGTCGTACATGCTGCCGCGCTCGGCGGCGGCGAGGACCGAGATGGCGTTCGGACGGCCCTCGGCCATCAGCGTGGTGCCGTCGACCGGGTCGACGGCGATGTCCACGGCCGGGCCCTCGCCGGTGCCGACCTGCTCGCCGTTGAACAGCATCGGGGCCTCGTCCTTCTCACCCTCGCCGATGACCACGACACCGTTCATCTGCACGGTGTTGATCATCCGGCGCATGGCGTCCACGGCCGCACCGTCGCCCTCGTTCTTGCGCCCGCGACCGACCCACTTGCCGGACGCGAGGGCGGCGGACTCGGTCACGCGGACCAGTTCCATCGCCAGGTTCCGGTCCGGTGAGGTGTTGGGCACCGCCGCGGGGGGAGTGGGGTCGGTGGGGTTGCCGGGGGCGGAGCTGGAGGTCATGACGCGCAACTTTCTGAGTCGAGGAGTGACGGTTCTTCTCCCCATTGTTCCACGAGCGCACCCGCCACCGGCGGGCGACTAGGGATCGGGGGTGGGTGTCTGCCATAATCAAGGCCGTGAAACTCGAGAAACCGCGCATGTTCACTTCCACCCGGGATCTGCTGCTCTCCTTGGGAGTGCTGGGGGCGATCATGGCTTTCTCGGTCGGGTTCACCGGGATGTGCAGTTACAACCCGGGCCCGGCGGATACCGGAGGCCCGGTCAACGAGGTCGACATCGACACCATCCTCGAGTCCGAGGCCAGGGCGTTGAACTTCCCGGTGCGCAACCCGGATGTCCCGGACGACTGGGAGGCGAACTCCGGCCGACGTGTCGCCGTGGATGGCGAAGCGGCCTCGACGGCCGGCTGGGTCGTCGACGAACGGTATTTCGTGTCGCTGACCCAGACCGACGTGGAGTTGGAGGACGCCGTCGACTACCAGGACGGTGTCGACAACGCATTGCGTGAGAAATCCGGGACCCACACCAGTCAGGGCACGGACGGTCCGGTCACCTGGACCATCTACACCGGCGACGATGCGCGCACCCTCTGGGCCGCCGAGCTGGACGAAGTGACCCTGATGCTCTCGGGCACCGCGACCCGTGAGATGTACGAGACGATGGCTGACAAGGTGGTCACCGCCGACCCGATCGACATTGGCGCCGACTGACTCCTAGCAGAGACGTCCTGACGCGGCCCGCCGCTCAGCTGTCTTCGGCGTCGGCCTCGTCAGCGTCGCGCTGCGCGAGTGCCTTCTCGACGCGCTCGGACGCTCCGTTCAGGTAGCGCTCGCAGTAGGCGGCGAGTTCCTCGCCACGCTCCCAGTAGCGTAGGGACTCGTCCAGGCTCATCTGACCGAGCTCCAGTATCTTGACGACCTCGACGAGCTCATCGCGGGCCTGTTCGTAGGAGAGCTCCTCGAGGGGGCGGAAAGTCTGCTGGGTGTCGTCACTCATCGGTGGCGGTGTCCTCTCTGGTTACTGGGTCGGTGTCTGCAGTGTCGGTGTTGTTTGTGGTGTCGGACCCGGGGGTCCTGGTCACTCCCATTGCCGCGGCGGTGACCGAGCCGTCCATCACGCGGATCCGCAGTTGGGAGCCGGGGGAGACCTCGTCAACCGTGGTCACGACCCGGGCGGGTGAGTGGTCGCGGGGCAGGACCTGCACCACCGAATAGCCGCGCTGCAGGGTCTGCGCCGGGCCAAGGGCATTGACCTGGGCTTTCAGTGAAGCGACCTGGGAGCGCATTTCCCGGATCACCAGGCCGAGCGCACGGTCGTTGCGCTGCCGTGCCTCTCCGACCAGGTCACGCTGCCGGGTGATCGGCAGCAACGGGTCGGCGAGCACCGGACGGGAGCGCACCGTGGCCAACCCGCGCTTCTCGTTGTTGACCCAGGACCGCAGTGCCACGGCGGCGCGTCCGCGGAGCTCGGCGACCAGGGACAGTTCCGCGGCAACGTCGGGGACGACCCGTTTGGCGGCGTCGGTCGGGGTGGCGGCCCGCAGGTCGGCGACATTGTCGAGGACCGGGTTGTCCGGCTCGTGGCCGATCGCGCTGACCACCGGGGTGGTCATCCGACTGACATACCGGACCAGGGCTTCCTCGGAGAAAGGGAGCAGGTCCTCGACAGAGCCACCGCCGCGGGCGATGATGATCACGTCGACGGTGGGGTCGGCCTCCAGCTGGTCGAGCGCGGCAATCACCTGGGGAACGGTCTGCGGGCCCTGGACGGCGGTATTGATGACCTCCATCTGCACGCCCGGCCACCGGTCCTTCGCCACGGCGAGGACATCGCGTTCGGCGGCCGATCCACGTCCGGTGATCAGACCCACCCGCGTCGGCAGGAAGGGCAGTGGACGCTTCAACCGCGGGTCGAAGAGCCCTTCGGCGGTGAGCGCCCGCTTGAGCTGTTCGATTCGTGCCAGCAGCTCGCCGACGCCGACGTGCTGGATCCGGGAGACCCACAGTGAGAACGAGCCGCGGCCGGAGTAGTAGGCGGGTTTGCCGTAGACCACCACCCGGTCCCCGTTCTTCAACGGGGTCGGCAGGGAGTTCAACAGCTGGGTCGAGCAGGTCAATGGCACGGACTGTTCGACGTCCACGTCGCGCAGGGTGAGGTAGGACAGCTTCCAGGTCGGCTTCATGTTGACCTGGGTGATCTGGCCTTCGACCCACAGGTGGCCGAGACGTTCGATCCAACCCTTGACCTTGTCGTTGACCACATGGACCGGCCACGGGGTCTCCGGAGAAGTGGGGGCGGGTGCTGACGCTTCTGACATGGGACTGATTCTAGAGGTCTCGTGAGGTCGGGGTCGTCAGAGCGTCATCCGTTGTGGATAATGTATCCACATCCGGTCCGATGGCTCAGCCCACCAGGGGTGATGTGGCACGGGCGACGAAAAAGGTCGAGTTTGCTGACCCCGGGCGTCCTAATCGAGGTCGAGTGGACGGTCCTGGCTGGGGGACGACCTGTTGCGACGCTCGCTGGCGCGGCGAAGCTCAGCTGCAGATCGGGTACGCGAGTGCGCCTCCTGGCTGGGGGGACGCTCTGGTGCACGCTCAGCGTGGAGTGCAGTGGTGCGTCCGACGGGCTGCCCGGAGGTACGCCCGGAGTCATGTCCAGCGTTAAGTCCAGAGTCACTCCCGGCGTCGCGCACCCGGGTGTTCAGCCGTTGGTTCGCCTCCTCGGCGTGGGCCAGTTTCGTGCGCTGGGCCCGGCGCTGCCGGTCCTGGCGGGACAGTGCGGCGGCGTCCAACTGGTAGCGGGCGACGGCGACGATGATGCACAGCACCACGGCGGTGCCCAGCCAGAGGAAGTGCTCGACGGACGGCCACGCCGCCTGGATCAACGCGACACGGCGGTCGCCGGAGGTGAAACCGTCCCAGTCGCTGACCAGGCCGATGCCGGTCAACCCGAAGAACCAGAAGAAGGGAAGCAGGACAACGGTGAGGAACAGTCCGCGCAGTTCCACCAGCGCGGTACACACCACCGCGGAGATGAGGAAGAGAAGGGCGTAGGACGTCCCGATACCACCGAGGACGACTCCGGTCAGGATGACCGCCAGCATGACGAGCAGCGGCGCCCAGACGGGAATGAGGCCCCGTCGGTTGAGCGGAGCCTCGTCAGTGGTACTGGTTTCGGAAGTCACGCGCGCTGATGTTACCGGATCAGTCCGTCTGCTTCGAGGTGGTGTCGCCACCCGGCTTGTCGGAGTCTCCGTCATCGGGCTTCTCAGCCTCGTCCGACGTGTCTGATTTATCGGGGTCAGGCAGCAGCGGGGCGAGGAAGCGGCTGAAGGGCTTTGCGTCACTCTTCTCGTCCTCCGTCAGGGAGCGACGCCAGTTCTGCCAGCGCTCCGCCGCATGCTCCCGTTGTGCCCCGGTGTTCTTCCCCGCGGTGGTGGCGAACTCGATGTCACTGGAGTGCTTCTCGCCGGTGGCCAGGTCGGTGAGGTCTCCGATGTACCGGAAGATCTCGATGACCACTGCGGCGACCGGGACAGCGAGGAAGGCGCCGATGATGCCGTAGAGACCGCTACCGACGATCACCGACAACAGCACGATGACCGCGTGCATCTTCATCGCCTTGGCCTGCAGTACCGGCTGCAGGATATTGCCTTCGAGCTGCTGGACGGCGATCACGACACCCAGGACGATCAGGGCGGTGGTGAAGCCGTTGGCGACCAGGGCCACCAGCACCGCCAGTGCACCGGCGGTGAAGGCACCGACGATCGGGATGAAGCCACCGAAGAAGGTGATGATCGCCAGTGGTCCAGCCAGGGGGACACCGAGGATGACCAGGCCTAGGCCGATGAAGAAGGCGTCGATGAAGCTCACGATGGCCTGGGTGCGGATGAATCCGCCGAGGGTGTTCCAGCACCTGGTCAGGACCTCGGTGAGGTGCCAGCCGACCCGGCGACCGGTGATCCGGCGGACCATGGGCAGGAATTTCTCGCCGTCCTTGAGGAAGAAGAAGATCAGCACCAACATCACGAACAGGGTGATCAGGGCCGAGGTGATGGCGGAGACACCGGTGACGGCGGTCTGGGTGATCTGGGAAGACTGGTCCTGCAGCCAGGATGTTGCCTGATCAAGCATGTTGTCGAGCTGGTCGCTCTGCAGGTTCAGCGGTGGACCGGCGACCCAGTCGAGGATTGTCTGGACGCCTTGGGTACCGCTTTCGACGAGCTCCGGGATCTGCTTGCTGACACTCGGTGCGATGGCGGCGATGATTCCGATGAAGGCACCGGCGAAGCCGATGATCGTCAGCAGCACCGCCAGGGCGTTGGGAACACGCCACTTGCGGAGTTGGTGGGTGAGCGGCCACAGCACGGTGCAGACGATGATCGCCAGCACGAGGGGGAGGATACCGGCCCAGAGTTGGGAGGCGACGAAGCCGGCTACCCAGAGGCCGGCGGCGATGACGAGGAAGCGCAGACTCCAACCGGCCGCCCAGCGGGCGGAGGTGCCGATGACCTCGGCACGGTCCCGCTGCTCGTCACCGGGACCGACTTCTTTATCTGACTGCAGGACCGAGGACTGGTCGTCCGGGACCTCCAGCGACGGGTCATTCTCCAGTCGGAGAGAGTCGGATGCGGGTTCCTGGTCGGTGACAGGACCCTCATCGGGCAGAGGCAGCGACACCTCGGGGTCCATACGGCCGGACCCCATGAGGATGTCCGCGAAGTCCCGGCCGTCCACGACGTCGCGCGGGTCGGGACCGCCGGGGCTGGCCTTGCGGTTGCTCCGGGCAGGACGGCCGGACTGGTCCGGGGTGCCGTCGGTGGGGTTCTCTGAATCACTGCTCACCCGCACCATTGTGCCCTATAAGTGGCACGATCGGCAGGGTTGTGACGGAGAGCCGTGCGAATAGGGTCAGTTCGCGTGACGGTTCGGGGCACGCAGCAGCAGCGATTCGTCGTCGGTGCCCGGCAGAGTGACCAGATCGCCGGTCTCTTCGTCGATCTTGCCGCGCAGTCCGAGGATCGCCAGGACGAGGCCACCCCAGATCACGACGATGAACAGGATCAGCATGATGATGGCGCCAGTGCTCATGACCGGTCACTCTCCTTCTGTGAGGTCTGGCCGGCTGCGGCACCGACGGTGAACTGGTTGGGGGCCTTGGTGTCTCGGGTGCCGACCGGCACACCGAAGTCGGAGCCCGGGACGCCGTCGAGCACGGCGGTGGCGCGGTACTTCACGGAGACGAGGATGATGCCGACGATGGCGACGATGATCAGTACCGACCAGCCCCAGGTGAGTACCTGGCCGGAGGTGTAGTCGCCGTAGCCGTCCTTGATCAGGTTGATCAGCTCCTGGACCAGGGTGTACACCAGCACGATCGGGGTGATGATGAAGGCGCAGGTCTTCCAGATCGCCCCGACCTTGAACGAGGAGACTGCGTTGAGGTGTCGCTGCATCTCGGCGGTGCGTCGCAGTACGTAGGCGATGACGACGGTGGCGAGGATGGCGCAGAAGACGATGCCGATGTTGTTGGTGAACTTGTCCACGATGTCGATGGCCATCAGACCGGTGGAGGTGGAGAAGATCACGCAGGAGATGATCGCCATGGGCACACCGACCAGGATGGCGACGCGCTGACGAGGCACGCTGATCTTGTCCGCGACGGCGGAGATGACGACCTCGATGATGGAGATCAGCGAGGTGATGCCGGCGATGAAGAGGCTGCCGAAGAAGAGCACACCGAACAGTCCGCCGGCGGGCATTTCGTTGATGATCGCCGGGAACGCCATGAAGGAAAGCCCGATGCCGGATTCGGCGACCTCGTCGACCGGGACACTCTGCTGGACGGCCATGAAGCCGAGGGCGGCGAAGACGCCTATACCGGCCAGGACCTCGAAGGCGGAGTTCGCGAAGCCGGTGACCAGGCCCGTGGCGGTCAGGTTGGTCCGCGGCTTGAGGTAGGAGGCGTAGGTGATCATGATGCCGAAGCCGATGGACAGGGAGAAGAAGATCTGTCCGTAGGCAGCGATCCACACACTCGAATCAGTCAGTGCGGACCAGTCAGGGGAGAACAAGGCATCCAACCCGGTGGCTGCACCGTCGAGGAACAGGGCGCGGATGACAAGGATGATGAAGAGGACCACCAGAATGGGGATGAAGATCATGCCCACCCGGCCGATACCGGCCGAGACGTTGAGTGCGAGCACGGCGATGGTGATGATCCACACGACGATCATGGCGATGAGAATCGGCCAGACGACGTTTCCGGAGAACAGACCCCCGTCGCCGAGCTGGTCGGACTCCAGGAAGTCGTTGGCGAAGTAGGACGACGGGTCGTCGCCCCAGCCCTTGTTGAAGGACTTGAAGATGTAGAGGCCGGCCCAGGCGAGGATGACCGCGTAGTACAGGCCGATGAATGCGGCGACACCGGTCTGGAACCA
Source organism: Candidatus Corynebacterium faecigallinarum (assembly GCF_052264515.1). Lineage (NCBI taxonomy): Bacteria > Bacillati > Actinomycetota > Actinomycetes > Mycobacteriales > Corynebacteriaceae > Corynebacterium > Candidatus Corynebacterium faecigallinarum. The sequence goes on along the minus strand of NZ_JBQQOC010000031.1, from coordinate 6,032 downwards.
GCCGATGATCTCGGCCTTGGGGTGCAGCCGACGGAACACCATCGGAGCCGACCCGCGGAAACGGTGTCCCAGGCCGAAGAACAGCCAGAGCAGCGGAATGCCCGCAGTCAGCAGGGCGAAGAGGTAAGGAATCAGGAAGGCGCCGCCGCCGGATTCATAGGCGACGTAGGGGAAGCGCCAGATGTTGCCGAGGCCGACGGCAGAGCCGATGGCAGCGAAGATGAACAGCATCCGCGAGTTGAATGCGTCGCGGTTGACTTTCGCATCCTTGCCGTCGGCAGCAGCAGCCGGTGTGTTCTGACCGGCGGGAGCGTCTGCGGACATGTGTGTCCTCCAAGAAGGTTCACTTGAAACGAGTATGGAAAGTGCTAATCGTAGCTGCCAGTGGACTGCCAGGAAAGACCCGGTGTGCCCGTAGCCTCAGAGGGGGTGGCGTGGTTGTTCGATGAGGAGACGTTAGGATGGGGTCCGTGACCCTTACTCTCGGAATCGTCGGCTTGCCCAACGTTGGCAAGTCCACCCTGTTCAATGCCCTGACCCGTAACGATGTCCTCGCGGCGAACTACCCGTTCGCCACCATCGAGCCCAACGTGGGCCTGGTGGAGTTGCCAGACACCCGCCTGGACCGTCTGGCGGAGATCTTCACCTCCGAGCGGATCCTGCCGGCGACGGTGTCCTTCGTCGACATCGCCGGCATCGTCAAGGGTGCCTCCGAGGGTGAGGGGATGGGCAACGCCTTTCTGGCGAACATTCGCGAGGCGGACGCGATCTGTCAGGTCGTCCGTGCTTTCTCCAATGACGACGTGATCCACGTCGACGGCCGCGTTGACCCGGCGTCCGATATCTCGGTGATCGAGACCGAGCTGATCCTCGCCGACCTGCAGACCGTGGAGAAGGCGGTGCCGCGTCTGGAGAAGGAGGGGCGTAAGGACCGCGACAAGGCGGACCAGGCGACCGCCGCCAAGCACGCCCAACAGATCCTGGAGGACGGCCGCACACTGTACGCCGCCTCGGTCTCCGGCGAATTCGACCTGACCGGGGTGCGAGAGCTGCACCTGATGACCGCCAAGCCCTTCCTGTACGTCTTCAACTCCGACGAGGCCGTGCTCACCGACGAGGCTCGCAAGGACGAGTTGCGCGCCCTGGTCGCCCCGGCCGACTGTGTCTTCCTCGATGCGGAGACCGAGGCAGAGCTGCTGGAGCTGGACGATGAGGAGGCCGCGGAGCTGCTGGCCTCGGTCGGTCAGGACGAGCCGGGCCTGCAGACCCTGGCGAAGGCTGGTTTCGCCACCCTCGGCCTGCAGACCTACCTGACGGCCGGCCCGAAGGAGGCCCGCGCCTGGACGATCCCGCAGGGTGCGACCGCCCCGCAGGCCGCCGGTGTCATCCACACCGACTTCGAGCGCGGCTTCATCAAGGCCGAGATCGTCAGCTTCGCCGACCTGGACGAGTACGGCACCATGGTCGAGGCCCGTAACCACGGCAAGGTCCGCCAGGAGGGCAAGGAGTACGTCATGGCTGACGGCGACGTCGTGGAGTTCAAGTTCAACGTGTGATCGTCCAACGGTACGAAGTAGCGCGCCGTATGGCAGAGGGGCTCCGCGTCCCAGCGGCCGTGGATCGTTTCAGCCTGCGTGAAAGAAGCCTCGACTGCCTTACTCAGTAGGCTCCTTCGGTTTAGCCGGGTCTTTCTTGACCCACTCGATGATGCCGTTGAAGACAAGCTCTGCGAGTGAGATCACCCGTTCCAGGTCCTCCGATGCCGAGATGAGCACGAGTTGAGACATCACTCCGGACATAGCCCCCAACGCGAGCGACACGCCCGGATCGCGTTCAGGTAAACCCAGCTCGTCCGCCATCAACTGTAGAGAGATTCGCTCCGCGTCCCTCATCTGTGGCGTGGCGGACAGGGTGAGCGCTGGATTTGACGCGAAGATAGCCGCCCGTAATGACCAGATTTCTATGTCCCGGTGCTCGACCTCGGAGTTCATCCAGGCGATGACAGTGTCTGTGAGCTGCCTATGTCCGCGGTTGGCCTCGAGAGCTTCGACCAGACGTGCGGCGGCGGACAACGCCCTCAGCTCGACCACGTTCGCTCTCGGACAGCAGGCGGCACTCGAGGCCGGTTACAACGTCGTGGCGCCCGGATATGCGCTCGCCCCGCAGAACCCCTATCCGGTGCCGACAGTTCAACTTTCCCAGGCCGTAGAGTTTCTCAAAGAGCACGGTGCAGAGTACGGGATCGACATGAACAGGGTGGTGATCGAGGGTGGCAGCGCGGGCGGGTACATCGCTGCTCAGTATGCGCTGATCCAATCCAATCCCGACTACGCCGCGAGGACCGGCATTGAGCAGACGATCGACCCAGACGCACTTCAAGCCGTCGTTCTTGACAGTGCGCCGCTTGATACCGGGGACCTCGCCACGGAGGCCCCGTCGCTGTCAGATGACTTCGTTTTCGATTTCGCCGCCAGGGCATTTTTGGGGACCTCCCCGTCGACCCTGGAGGAAGCGCAGATTATCGACAATGTCACTTCCGCCTATCCTCCAACCTTCATCGATGACGGCAAGATCGGAACCTGGCCGCACCAGGCACAGCGACTTTCTGATCGGTTGGATCAACTCGGAGTACCGACACAGCTGTACCTGGTGCCGCGCAGTGAAGCAGACCTACCGCACGCATACGTCGGTGGTGATCTCGAGCCATGGGTCGGGCGCTACAACGAACAGAAGCTCCGATTTCTCGCGGAGTTCGTCCGCTAGTCGCTGACAGGGGCCTCCACATGGAGAGGGATCGGGTACTGGGATCAGGTCCACTCCGGTCTTGGGGTGCTACAGCCAGAGGGTGGGCTGTAGTCGTAACGTCGTGGAGTTCACGTTCACCGTGTGATCCCGAAGAAGCACTCCGTCGGGCTGGTCGATATCCCCCCTGGGATCGCAGGTCACCTGATGACCGTCGCCCAGCGGGTTGCGCAGGGGCTGAAAGACTCTGACGATCCCTCGGTTCCGAGACGACGGTTTCACGATTGGGGCGGTCGGACAAAAGAGGCACAGTGGTCCCCAGAGCACCACACTCCGTGCGACGTAGGTCCCGATGGTGGCCGATCGGCCGCTGGGCGTGAACAGGTCGCACCAACCGGTCAACAGTATGGCGGGGAAGACGGTCACCAGCACGACGCCGATCTGGGTTGTCGTCTGGCGGAGCAGACTCCGCCGCCTTACCCTTCCGCCGCCCTGCCACCGGGGTGGGGCGGACAGGGTCGGTCCGCGGGAGTGTGACGTTTACCACCCTCCCCGCGTGGTGGTGATTTTTCTCGCTGTGATACCTTCTTCTGTTCGCATGTGTCGGGGGTACCCGTCATTGACGCAGTACGCCACTCTGACCTGGTTCGACTCTGCGTGGTGGGCGATGTCCCTGGTGGTTTCGAGGATTCTTTCCCGGATTGGTTCGTCGCGACACATTAGGTGAACTATGGTTGAAGTTCGATTGAAGGCAGGGTAAAGGTACTAGTCATCGCAGTATCTCACTGCATGTTGGTGCTGTCCGCGTCCGCTTGGCGCGGCATGGGAAAGGTGTTGGATTCATTGTCGAGTTCTCGCATGGGTAAGACGAAGCGCGTGGGTTCCGTCCTGGGCAAGGTCATGGTGTACGTGCTGATCTGGCTGGGCATCACGCTGCTGTTCGCCGGCATCGGCATCCACATCTTCTGGGGTTCGATCTCGGTCGACCAGATGATGATGAACCTGGTCGCCGCCCAGGCAAACGGCGGTGGCGGTGCACTGGTGTGGATCGGCATCTTCGGCTTCGGTGTGGCCCCGGTCGCACTCACCCTGCTGATCGCATATCTGCGTCACCGGTACGTGCGGGGAGTACACCGGAAGCATGCTGCAAAGGTCGAAGCAGCTGAAGCATCTGACGCGACTGAGCTGGCAGAAGCAGCCCAGGTTGTCGAGTCGAGTACGGCAGCGGAATCCGACAAGTCCGGTGAGGCCTTCCAGCTTCCCAAGGTGCCACGTATGTCCAAGGTCGTCCCGGCGCTTACCGTGACTGCTCTCGTCGCTGGCGGCGCCATGGCCTTCGGTTCCTCCGTGCACGTCACCGAGTACATCCGTGCGTCCAACTCCGACTACACCATGGACGAGTACTACAAGGCCCCTGTGGTCGCTGACTCCTCGGAGAAGCGAAACATTGTCCTGATCTACCTGGAGTCCGGCGAGGAGACGCTCACCGATACCGAGCTCTTCGAGAAGGACGCCTTCGAGCCGCTGAAGAACGTCACCCGTGAAGAGGACGGCTGGTCCAGTGTCGCCGACCTCCAGCAGTACGAGGGCGGCGGTTGGACCATGGCCGGCATCTCCGGCACCCAGTGCGGTGTGCCGCTGAAGGGCAACGGTTTGCTCAACGGTAAGTCCGGCTTCAACGTCCTCGGTGAGGTGGACGACTACCTCGGTGGGTTGACCTGCATGGGTGACATCCTCAAGGGCGAGGGCTACCACCAGGTCTTCATGGGTGGTGCCATGGGCTCGTTCGCGTCCAAGGACACTTTCCTGTACTCCCACGGCTACGACGAGAGCTACGGACTGGAGCACTGGCGCGAGCAGAATGAGCCCGAGGACCAGATCCGCGCCGACTGGGGCCTCAGCGACCAGCGTCTGATGGCCAACGCCAAGAACAAGGTCGACGAGCTCCACGCACAGTCCCAGGAGACCGGTCAGCCCTTCAACCTCTCCATGCTGACCGTGGACACCCACGAGCCGGTCCACATTCACCCGTACTGCGACGTGGACACCGAGGAAGAAGTCACCTCGATGTTCCAGTGCTCGCAGGAGCAGGTCGCTGATTTCGTCAACTACATGGACTCCCAGGGGTACCTGGAGGACACCGCCGTGGTGATGATGGGTGATCACCTCAAGCACATGGGTGCCAGCAACGCTTTCCACGAGCAGCTCGACGATCACCCGAACCGCACCATCTTCAATCGTTTCTGGATCCCCGGTAACGACCCGCGGCACGCCACCATGCGTCCCGGTGTCGACCAGATGAGCATGATGCCGACCATTCTGGAGGCTGCCGGCATCAGGATGACGAACGACCAGGCTGGCCTGGGTGTCTCCGCCTATGACTCGGTGATCCCCGAGGGCTCCGCTCAGGCACTGTCCCCGGAAGCCTACGAGGACCTCATGAAGTCCCGCTCCGCAGAATTCTACGAACAGGCCTGGGAGGGCCAGGAACTCGAGAAGTTGGAGAAGTAGCCGACGACGGCGCTTTCCACTCCACTTGAGGTTCCTGCGCAATCCGGGACCCGGACAACCAGTCGACACAGACAAAACCGTGACAGAGCGAACCGAGCCAGCCCAGCACGTAGATCGTGAACCGACCACCGCTGAGGAGCTGATGCGCTCCCGCTTCGAGGCTTTCCGCGGTAGGGACGTCGACTGGTTGTTGCGTACCTGGCACCCCTCGACGCGTCCTGAGGAGCTCGACCTCACGGGAAACCCCCGGTGGCGCGGTCTGCAGATCGTGGACACCCTGGACGGGGGACCGGGCCACGAGACCGGAATCGTAGAATTCCGTGCCACCTACCTCACCGCCGACGGTACACTCGGCGTCCAGCACGAGCGCTCACGTTTCGTGCGCGACGCTGGGCGCTGGTACTACGTTGACGGTGAGGTTCACTGATGACCGAGCACAAGATCTTCTCGATGGCCTGGGGCAGGCTGTACCCGAACTGGGTCGCCAAGGCGGAGCGCAAAGGGAGGACCGCTGCCGAGGTCGAGGAGATCTTCTGCTGGTTCAGCGGCCATACGGCTTCCAGTCTCGCTGAGACGCTGGACTCGGAGATGACGGTGGGGGAGGTACTCGAGACGATGCCGCATCCGAACCCGTCGAGGGAGCTGATTACCGGGGTGGTGTGCGGCGTCCGGGTCGAGGCGGTCGAGGATGGCCTCATGAGGGAGCTGCGTTACATCGACAAGCTCATCGACGAACTGGCCAAAGGCAAGGACATGGAAAAGATTCTGCGCGGCTAGCC
>NZ_JBQQOC010000030.1:0-28669 GCF_052264515.1 Candidatus Corynebacterium faecigallinarum | reverse complement strand
ATTTTTCACTTGTTTCTCCACGATCGACATTACTCCGGGAAGTCAGAAACACACTTCTCGGCCCCGTCAGTAGGTCGCCTCGATGCGCCAGGCTTTGCCCCGGCACACCAGCAGGTAGGCGGCGGGCTCGTCGGTGGAGACCTGCAGCCGGGCGTAGCGACGTGGGGAGGGTGTCCACCACTGTTCGTCGACCGGCCAGGGGCCGGCCCAGCCGGTGATGCGGTGGGTGCGGTTACCCCACCGCATCGCTTCCGGCGGCGCACTCATCAGCGCCCGCCCGGTCACCCACACCGGGGCCCCGTCGGCATCCAGCAGGTGGACGCCGGCGGCCGGGTGGTTGGGACGCGGCGTGTCCCGTTCTGCTGCAGCATGTTCCGGTGCCTCGACGAGGGCAGGCAACGGGGCGGGGAGTTCCCCGGCCCAGTCCCGGGTGAGTAATGCGGTGACCTGTTCCGGGTCGCTCTCCCCGTAGGGCACGGCGACGACCCGTCCGGCGACACCACGTCCGCCGCGGTGCACCGGACGCAGCACACCCTGGGTACCGATCAACGCCTGGGCCCGGGCAGCGGCGGCGCGGGCGGCACGGATCCCGGCATCGGGTCCGCCCCACAGGGCATCGACGACCTCCCCTGCGGGCAGGCACTCCACCGGCACCAGCTCGATCGCCCGGATCCCGCCGACACCGTCGGGGGAATCCGTGTCTGCACCGGTCTCTGTGTCCGTGTCGGCGCGGCTGCCGCGGACGCGGGTCAGCCACCCGTCGAGCTGCCACCGCACCCGTTGGGCGGTGTCCTCCTCGGTCAGTGGCTCCCGGCACCGCCAGACCCGTTCCACGCTCAACGGCCCCTCGTACCCCGGTGGCGGGTCGAGGTGGGCGCGCACCGCCAGTCGCAGGCACACCTGCCCGGCATCCGCGAGCATCCCGTGCAGCCGGACGGCCGCCTGACGTGCCAGGAAGGCCGCGGCGGCGGTGTCGGCCACCGGGTCGTCCGGCTCCACCCGGGCCTCCATCGGGGCGGCGATCCGCGCCGACGACACCGGACGCTCCGGTTCGCCGGCGGCGATCCGGTGCCAGTAGACCGCCTCGGCACCGAAACGTCCGGCGACATCCCGGCGCGGCAGGGCGGTGAAGTCCGCCAGGGTGCGGATGCCCAGCTGTGACAGGACATCCACCATCTCCCTCGGGCACCCCAGCGACGGCTCGGCGACGAGGATGCGCAACGGTAGTCCGGCCAGGTATGCCGCCGAGGCCCCGGGGCCGATGCTGCGCCCCTGCCGTGCGGCCCAGACGGCGGTGACCAGGTCATCGGCGGCACCGGCCAGGCAGTCCACCCCGGCCTGCGCGGCGGCATCCACCAGCAGCTCGCCGGCCCGTTCCTCCGCGCCGTAGTAGCGGGCCAGTGGTGCTGCGGGGAAGGCGAGCAGCCCGGGTCGCAATGTCTCGACCCCGGCGGCGACCTGTTCCAGGGCGATGAGGACCTCCTCGTGGGCGGTAGCCTCGGCGTCCTCCTCGACCTCACCGACCTGCAGGGCCGGACAGGTGCCCAGGGCATGGCGTTCCTTCATCCCCGGACGCACCCCGGCACCACGGGCCGCGGCATTGGCGGCGTGGATCCGGTGGTTGTCCACCACTGCCGCCGGGGCGAGCAGATCCCAGCCCCGACGACGGGCGACGACATACACCGGCCAGTCCGGGAACCACAGCGCCAGCACCCGACTCACAGCGCACGCTCCTGTGGCACGGTGCTGAGGGGTGCGGTGCTGACGGGTGCGGTAGCGGTACTGTCCGCACCACCGACGGCTGCGGTGAAGGTCTGCGGCGGCTGACCCTGACCCCACAGTTTCCCGGCGACGGTCACCTCACGCACCCGGCCGGATCCACGTCCCAGGCCGGTGACCTCCCCGGTCTGCCATTGCAGGTGCAGCCGGGCGGTCGGCCACGACTGCTGGTCGCCGCAGACCAGCAGGGCGCAGTCACCGCGCCGCAGCCGTGCCTCCACCGGCCGTGCCGCCGTGGGTGCGACCGCCTGCGGTGGCCGGTAGAGCACCAGGTCGAGTCCGTCCACCAGGGTGCCGAGCACCGCGGTGGCGTGCGGGGCGGGGTCCGGGACCACCACCAGTCGGTCCAGGTCCCCACCGGCGGCCGCCACCGCGGCCAACGCCAGTCGCGGATGTCCGACCACCGCCGCACACCCTCCGGTGGCGGTGAGCACGGCGAGCAGGTCGACGAGGGCGGCCGGACAGTCCTGTGCCACAGTGACTGCACCCCGGGGCAGTCCCCCACTGACCAGGTGCTGACCCAGCCACCCGGGGACCGCGACAGTGCTGGCGAAAGAGCCGGTGGCAGACTCGACACCGGTACTGGGAGAAGCCGGCTCAGACGCGGGGGCAGGTGCTGCCGGAGCGGCAGTCGGAACCGCGCCGCCGATCCGGGCGATCCGCCCGCGCAGCTCCGCGACCACATCCTTCTTCTCCCGCACACCCGTTCCAGTGGTAGCGACAATGTCACTGACATCACCAGTCGACCGCACCGCCCCCATCACCAACCACCTCCTTCCATCGTGCCGATCCTGCCGGTCACACTACAGCGACCACCGGACAGCAACGTTCATAATTCGAACATGCGTTCTTAGTACGTCGATCGTAGGCTTCCCCATAGTGACCGTCAAACAGTTCTCCCCGGCTAGACTGGTCAGCCATGTCCACCAGCGCGAAGAAGGAATCCCCCGCAGTCAACCCCACACCGGAGACCCCACGTCCGGTCCGCGCCGGTGCCGCGGCACTGATGGGTGTCGGGGTCGGCGCGCTCGCCACCCCCCTGCCCCCCGGCATCCGGGTCGCCCTGATGGTGGTATTCCTCGGCGCCGGTCTGGCCTGGCTCTTCAGCCACCCCTACCGGCGCGACGTCAGGGCCGCCGTGGAGGCCAACGGCCAGCGCTACACCACCCGGGTCAAGCAAATCGTCCCACTGTTCCCCGTGTGGCTCGCACTGATGCTGCTCCCCCCGTTCCAGATCGACAACTGGGCCATCGCCGTCCTGGTCTGGATCGTCGCCGGTGCCTACATCTGGCAGGTCACCCCGAGGCTGGACGGCACCCGCGAGCTCGAGGAGATCGCCGCGGCGAAAGCACGGAAGTAGCACCCGGAAAGACAACCCGGAAAGACAACGGCGCCCCGCCGAGGATCATCCTCGACGGGGCGCGGTTCATGCATCAGACCGGCCACAAGGCCGACCGATGCGTCACTCCCACTCGATGGTTCCCGGGGGCTTGCTCGTCACGTCGAGCACGACGCGGTTAACCTCGGCGACCTCGTTGGTGATGCGGGTCGAGATCAGCTCGAGGGTCTCGTAGGGCACGCGGGTCCAGTCGGCGGTCATGGCGTCCTCACTGGAGACGGGACGCAGCACCACCGGGTGACCGTAGGTGCGGCCGTCGCCCTGGACACCGACGGAGCGGACGTCGGCCAGCAGCACGACCGGGCACTGCCAGATGGTGTTGTCCAGGCCGGCGGCGGTGAGCTCCTCGCGGGCGATGGCGTCGGCAGCACGCAGGATCTCCAGACGCTCCGCGGTGACCTCACCGATGATCCGGATGCCCAGGCCCGGACCCGGGAACGGCTGACGGCCGACGATGACCTCGGGCAGGCCGAGCTCGCGACCGACTGCACGGACCTCGTCCTTGAACAGCAGACGGAGCGGCTCGACGAGGGTGAACTCCACGTCGTCCGGCAGACCGCCGACATTGTGGTGGCTCTTGATGTTCGCGGTGCCGGAACCGCCACCGGACTCCACGACATCCGGGTACAGGGTGCCCTGGACCAGGAAGTCGACACTGGAGCCCTCCGGGGCGTCCTCCAGGACACCGGCGACGGCACGCTCGAAGGAACGGATGAACTCCGCACCGATGGCCTTGCGCTTCGCTTCGGGATCGGAGACCCCGGCCAGCTTGTCCAGGAAAGCCGCACGCTCGTCGACGGTGATCAGCTTCGCACCGGTGGCGGCGACGAAGTCAGTCTCGACCTGCTCGCGCTCCCCCTGGCGCAGCAGACCATGGTCGACGAAGACACAGGTCAGACGATCGCCGATGGCGCGCTGCACGATGGCGGCGGCGACGGCGGAGTCCACACCGCCGGACAGGCCGCAGATCGCGCGTCCTTCCGGACCGACCTGCTCGCGCACAGCCTCGATGAGCTGCTCGGCGATGTTACCGGCGGTCCAGGTGGGCTCCAGACCGGCGATGTCGTACAGGAAGCGGGTCAGCACCTCCTGGCCGTGCGGGGAATGCAGGACCTCCGGGTGGTACTGCACACCAGCCATCTGCTTGGCGGCACACTCGAAGGCGGCGACGGGGGCACCGGCGGAGCGCGCGGTGACATCGAAGCCCTCGGGGGCGGCGGAGACAGCGTCGCCGTGGCTCATCCACACCTTGTGGGTGGTCTCGAAGCCAACGTGGAGCGAGCCGCCGTCGACGGTGACGTCGGTACGGCCGTACTCGCGGTCGCCGGTCTGCGAGACCGTGCCGCCGAGGGCGTGGGTCATGGCCTGGAAGCCGTAGCAGATACCGAAGACCGGGACGCCGAGCTCCAGCAGGCCACCCTGCAGGGCCGGGGCGCCGTCGGCGTAGACCGACGACGGGCCACCGGAGAGGATCAGCGCCGCCGGGTTCTTCGCGGCGACCTCCTCGGCGGTCATCGTGTGCGGGATGACCTCGGAGTACAACCGGGCCTCACGCACACGACGTGCGATGAGCTGGGCGTACTGTGCTCCGAAGTCAACGACCAGCACGGGGCGGGGAGTTTGACTGGGACTGCCGGCCGATGCGCCGGACTGCTGCTGCTGGGTCACGTGGCCCATCCTACCGAACACCGTCCACCATCCCATCCGGGAGATCGCCCACCCGCGTGAACAGGGCGATCCCGAATGTTCACTTTCTGTTCACCCTGTGACTGTGGTGTTTCGCGGTGAAGACCATACACTGCCATGACGGATTCACGTTTCGACACAGTTCGATGATGGAAGACCCCGACAACGAATGGAGACGGTCCGTGCCGGCTAAAACCAGCCAGGACAGCACCACCGAGGCCACCGAGGCAACCGACGCTTCCGCCACCGCTGACATACAGGACGCTGCAGACATCGCCGACACCACAGGAACCGCCGACGCCGCAGCGACCGCAGACGTCAAGGATGCACCGCCCCGGAGTCCGCTGGAACGTTTCGGCATCACCGGCAAAGCCCTGCAGTGGGCGAACTGGATCTCCGTCGCCGTCGGGATCTACATCCTGATCACCGCGGTCGCCGTGGTCGGCGACGGCTTCAAGGCGGCCACCGGTGGTCAGGCCGAGGAACTCTTCGCCTTCGCCTCCAACCCGCTGGTCGCCCTGATGATCGGCCTGCTGGCCACCGCGCTGACCCAGTCCTCCTCCACGGTGACCTCCATCATCGTCGGACTGGTCGCCGGCGGACTGCCGATGGCCACCGCCATCCCCATGCTGATGGGCGCCAACGTCGGAACCACCCTGACAAGCACCCTGGTCAGCCTCGGCATGGTGCGCGACAAGGAGTCCTTCCGCCGCGCCTTCGCCGCCGCCTCCATCCACGACTTCTACAACCTGCTCGCCGTCATCATCTTCCTGCCCCTGGAGCTCGCCTTCGGTCTGGTGGAGAAGTCCTCCGCCTGGATGTCCGAGCAGCTCGCCGGCAGCGACGGCGGACCGCTCGCCGCCGTCTTCGGCGGCCTCGGCACCGGGGTCACCACGCTGACCGACCCGCTGGGTGACCTGATGACCAGCGCACTGAGTCCCCTGCCCACGCCCTTCGACGGCATCGCGATGATCCTGCTGGGCATCGGCCTGATCCTCGGTGTGATCAACATGATCGGCAAGCTGCTCAAGATCGTCATGGTCGGACGCGCCAAGCAGGTGCTGCACACCGCCATCGGACGCGGCCCGGTCTCCGGCATCACCTCCGGCACCCTGATCACCGTGATGGTGCAGTCCTCCTCCACCACCACCTCCCTGATCGTCCCGCTGGCCGGGTCCGGAACCTTCAGCATCAAGCAGGTCTACCCCTTCACCCTGGGTGCCAACGTGGGCACCACCCTGACCGCCCTGATCGCCGCCTTCGCCTTCTCCGGCGCCGAGGCGCAGCTCGCCCTGCAGGCCGCTTTCATCCACGTGCTCTACAACATCTTCGCCCTGCTCGTGATCTACGGGCTGCCGTTCCTGCGGTGGATCCCGCCGTGGGGTGCAACCACGCTGGCCAGGCTCGGTGCGGAGAACAAGCTCTATGTGGCCGTCTGGGTCATCGGCATGTTCCTGGTGCTGCCGGCGCTGCTCATCCTGCTGACCGCGCTTCTCTAGGGGAGAGACCCGCCATGACAGACCACACCACCCCCGACGACTACACCGACCCGGTCGAGGACCAACTCGAGCGGATCATCGTCGACGCTGAAGAGTCCCTGCGCATGATCCGCGAGGAGCTCGCCGAGCACCGGCAGCAGCGCGCCCAGCACGATGCCCTCGAGGAACTGCCCCAGTTGATGAACGTCACGTCCGAACGCTGGACGTACGTCCGGCACTTCTTCGACGAGCTCGTCGAGGAACTACGGCACAGCCGACCGCAACAGGACGAGAGCAATCGGACCGGGTACACGGACGGGAACGCAGACGGGGACAAGGCGGACACCGCCTGAGGTGTCCTGCCTCACGCGAGCATCTCCCTCAAGCACGTCAGAAGGGTGGGATGAATCGTCGTTATCTCTCTCGGAAACCGACGATTCATCCCACCCTTCTGACATCGCCGGCGGGGAGAGCGGTGGGCGCGGCGCGCGTCCTAACGCACCGCCAGCGGAACCTTCTGGAAGCTCTTCAGGTCGGTGTAACCGCACTTGGCCATCGACCGCCGCAGCCCGCCGACGAGGTTCTCCTCACCGTAGGGGTTATCCGTCGGGCCGAAGAGCAACTTCTCCAGCGGGACGGTACTGCGGGTGCCGAGCACGCCGAACACCGCCTCCGCCTCGCCACGCGGCAGACCCGGGTGGGCGGCCACCGCAGGCCAGTAGTGGCCGCGCCCACCTGCCACTTCCGCCAGCGCCAGCGGGGCGCCCAGGGCGACCGCGTCCGCACCGCAGGCGATCGCCTTGGCGATGTCACCGGAGACCGACAGGTGTGAGTCGGCGATGACGTGGACATAGCGTCCGCCGGTCTCGTCGAGGTAGTCCAGGCGGGCGGCGGCGGCATCGGCGACGGCGGTGGCCATCGGCACGTCGATACCGAGCGCCTGGGCGTTGGTCGTGGCACCGGCACCGACGATCACACCGGCGGCACCGGTACGCATCAGGTGCATCGCGGTGGTGTAGTCCACCACACCACCGGCGATGACCGGGACGTCCAGTGAGCCGATGAACTCCTTGAGGTTCAGCGGCTCACCGTCGGAGTACACGTGCTCGGCGGAGACCAGGGTTCCCTGGATGACCAGCAGGTCGATCCCGGAGGCGATCAGTGCCGGGGCCAGCTCACGTGCCCGCTGCGGCGAGACCCGGACACCGAAGGTCACCCCGGAGTCGCGGACCTCGGCCAGACGCTCGGCCAGCAGGCCGGTGTCCAGCGGGGCGGAGTGCAGTTCCTGCAGGACGCGCTGCGCGGCGAAGTCGTCACCGTCGGCACCTGGCAGCCCCAGCGGGTCACCGGCACCGGCGGCGGTGCGGACCTTCTCCAGCGCGGCGTCCAGATCGCGGTGGCGTCCCCACAGTCCCTCGGCGTTGATCACCGGCAGACCACCCAGGCGGCCGAACTCCACGGCGAACTCGGGGGTCACCACGGCGTCCGACGGGTGCGCCATGATCGGGATGTCGAAACGGTAGGCGTCGATCTTCCACGTGGTGTCGACGTCGTGGGACGAACGGGTCCGCCGCGAAGGGACGATGTCGATCTGGTCGAAGCCGAAGACGCGGCGCGCCGCGCGTCCCATCCCGATGTTCACCTGGTCCTGCATGCCTGTCACGTCCTAACGCTGGTAGTAGTTCGGAGCTTCGACGGTCATCTGGATGTCGTGCGGGTGGGACTCCCGCAGGCCGGCACCGGTGATCTGGACGAAGTGGGCGTCGTTGAGGTGGGCGACGGTGGACGAACCGGTGTAGCCCATGGCCGCACGCAGGCCACCGACCATCTGGTAGATGATGGTCTCGACACTGCCACGGAAGGGGATACGCCCCTCGATGCCCTCGGGCACCAGCTTCTCCTCGTTGGTGACGTCGGCCTGGAAGTAGCGGTCCTTGGAGAAGGAACGCTGCTCACCGTGCAGGCCACGGCCCTTCATCGCGCCGAGTGAACCCATGCCGCGGTACATCTTGTACTGCTTGCCGTTGACCACGGTGATCTCACCGGGGGCCTCGGCGGTGCCGGCGAGCAGGGAACCCAGCATCACGGAGGACGCACCGGCGGCGAGCGCCTTGGCGATGTCACCGGAGTACTGCATGCCGCCGTCGGCGATGATCGGGACGCCGGCCTTGCGGGCGGGAACGGAAGCCTCGAGGATGGCGGTGATCTGCGGGGCGCCGACACCGGCGACCACGCGGGTGGTGCAGATGGAGCCCGGGCCGATGCCGACCTTGATGCCGTCGGCACCGGCGTCGACCATGGCCTGGGAGGCTTCACGGGTGGCCAGGTTGCCGCCGATGATGTCGACCTTGTCGCCGAACTCGCCCTTGATCCGGGAGACCATCTCCAGCACACCGGTGTTGTGGGCGTGGGCGGTGTCGACGACCAGGGCGTCCACCCCGGCGTCGATCAGCGCGCCGGCGCGGCGGAAGGAGTCCTCGCCGGTACCGATGGAGGCGCCGACGAGCAGGCGGCCGGAGCCGTCCTTGGCGGCGTTCGGGAACTTCTCACGCTTGGCGAAGTCCTTCACCGTGATCAGGCCGGTGAGCTTGCCGGCCCCGTCGACGATGGGCAGCTTCTCGACCTTGTGCTCGCGCAGCAGACGCAGGGCGGCCTCGGCGGAGACGCCCTTCTCGACGGTGACCAGCGGCATCGGGGTCATGACGTCGGCGACCTTGGCCGAGAAGTCCTCCTCGAAGCGCATGTCGCGGTTGGTGCAGATACCGACCAGGACACCGTTGGCGTCGACGACCGGCAGGCCGGAGATGCGGAACCGGGCGCACATCTCGTCGACCTCGCCGATGGTCATCTCCGGGGAGCAGGTCACCGGGTCGGTGACCATGCCGGCCTCGCTGCGCTTGACGATCTCCACCTGCTCGGCCTGGTCCTCGATAGACAGGTTGCGGTGCAGCACGCCCATACCGCCCTGGCGGGCCATGCCGATTGCCATGCGCGCCTCGGTGACGGTGTCCATCGCCGCGGAGATGACGGGGACGTTGAGGGTGATGTTCCGGGTCAGCTGGGTCTTCGTGGTCACTTCGGAGGGGACCACGTCGGACGCCCCGGGCAGCAGCAGGACGTCGTCGAAGGTCAGCCCGACGAGTTCCACCTTCCTCGGGTCATCGCCACCAGTGGTCACACGTTGGGCATCGGTCATGTTCGGTCCCGCCTCCTGCATTCTTGAAGAGCTGTCGTCTGATTCGAGGGTCTCCCCACAGGATAGCCGAGTGGTTCCCCTGCGCGACCACAGCGGGTACGGTATGGGACGTGAACTTCGATGATTCCCAGATGCCCCCGGACCCCTTCGCCGATGACCCGGTGGATCCGGCGGAACTGATGGAGGACGAAGGCTACGACGAGCCCTTGTCCGACGAGGAGCGCATGGCGCTGCGGGAGGACCTGGCCAATGTACGCCGCTTCCGCGAGTTGCTGGAACCGCGGGGCGTGCTCGGTGTTGAAATGACCTGCGAGGACTGCCACGAGTTGCACTACTACGACTGGCCGATCCTGGTGTCCAACCTGGCGACGATGCTCAATGGCGAGCCGGTGCCGGTGCATGAGCCCGGTGCCGCCCCCGACCCGGACTTCTACGTCTCCTGGGACTACTGCGCAGGCTACGCCGACGCCGCCGACTGGCTGGCCCGGGCACCACGTACCTTCCGCTGGCGTCGCTGAGCTGACTCAGCGGCGGGTCATCATTCCGGGGCGGGCTCGGTCTCGACGGCCGACCCGACCCTGCCCTGCGGGGCCGGGGTGGGCGAGGCCGAG
The DNA here is from genome assembly GCF_052264515.1 of Candidatus Corynebacterium faecigallinarum. Lineage (NCBI taxonomy): Bacteria > Bacillati > Actinomycetota > Actinomycetes > Mycobacteriales > Corynebacteriaceae > Corynebacterium > Candidatus Corynebacterium faecigallinarum. Next base: position 18,520 of record NZ_JBQQOC010000030.1, on the reverse strand, counting down.
GAGGACGAGGCCGAGGAGGACGAGGGGGTCGAGGACTGTGCCCCGCCCTGTTCCGCACCTGCCATTGTCTGACCCGGGCCGCGGAGGGTGTGCACCTCACCGTCGGGTGCCATACCTTCCCCACCGGGGTTCTCACCCGGTGCGGTCTCGTGCTGCGGAGCGGCCTCGCCGCCCTGGCCACCCTGGCCGCCCTGATCCTCGGTGGTGTCCGTGGAGCCTTCCGGCGCACGGGGCTCCTGCTCCGGCGGGGTCTCCGGCTCAGCCAGGACCATGGAGTCGTCGTCCTGGTTGGGGTTGACGTCCTCCTCCGGCACCTCCTCGGGCGGCGGGACGTCCTCGTCATCCTCGCGGGTACCGGTCTCCCTGGTGGGATCCGGGACGGTGTCGTCCTCGGTGCCGCTCTCGGCGACGACCTGGGAGTCGTCCTGCCCACTGTTGTCCGAGGTGATGATCGAGCCGACCGTGAGGCCGCCGACGACCAGCGCGGCGGCGACGCCGCCACCGACGATCAGGGAGGTCAGCGACAGGCCGCCTGCCGCGGCAGCACCGCCGACACGCAGCCGACGACGGCGGCGTACGGCAAGTTCGTCACCGGGGTGCGGTGCCGCGGCGGCGCCAGCGGCAGCACCGTCAGCACCGGCGACCACCGGAGCGTCCGGAATGTTCTTGTCCGCCTGGCTTCGGGCGGCGGCGAGCAGCAACAGCAGCTCATCGTCGGTCTGCGGAGTCCCCCCGGCCGCAATGACGTCAAGGAACTCGTCAGCACGACGCGTGGCGTCGACATCTGCCGCATTATGGATGTGCTTGTCCATCATTTACGTCCTTGAGTCATTCTTACTTCTATAGAGCCTTGGGAGCATTGTCGGCACATCAGTGTGCTTGGCGACGATTGTCCAAGGTCTCCCGCATCTTCGCCAGGGCCCGGAACTGGGCGACCCGGACAGCCCCGGCGGTCGAACCGACGATCTCCGCAGTTTCCTCGGCACTGTAGCCTCCGAAGACCCTGAGGGTCACGATCTGCCGGGCCTTGTCACTGAGAGTATCGAGCAGCTCGACCACGTCGTTACAGGCGTTCACCTCTAAAGCGATGGATTCGGGCGTGTCCCTGCTCACTTCCAGATCCGGGACGGTTTCGGTCGGCAGCGAAGGGTCGCGCGACTGCGATCGACGGGCGTCGACGATCTTGTTCGCGGCGATGCGGTAGACGAAGGCCATGAACGGCTTGCCCTGGTCCTGGTACCCGGGGATCGCACGGGCGACCGCCAGGGAGATCTCCTGCGCGAGGTCCTCCGGCGTGGGGTAGCGGGTGGACGGCACACGGGACCGGCAGTAGCGGACGACGGCAGGATGGATAAGGTCGATGATGCGTTGGACCGCCCGCTCGTCACCGTCCACCGCCGGCGGGACGAGACGGGACAACTCATCGCCCAGGTCCTCAGAAACTGTCATGATCCTTACATTGCCGCCGATACTGCCGCACTGGGGTGCAGGCACGTGCCGAAATTACCACAATGGACGCCCGATCCAGGTGCTGTCGGCGTCCTGCCCCGGGTATCCGCACAATGTCACGTACTGACAAGGACCCGGCAACCTGCCGTTCATGTCCGGGGAGGAACCTGGAGTCACAGCAGTTGATATATCCCCGTGACAGTTGATGTCAGTTCAGGAGAACACGTCCATGCCGCAGCCGAGCCAACTCCCCGGTCCCGCCTCCACGTTCTGGGACTGGCAGCTCCACGGAGCATGCCGTGGAGCCGAGTCCGCCGTCTTCTTCCACCCGGACGGGGAACGTGGCCGGGCCCGTGCCATGCGTGAGCACCGCGCGAAAGCGATCTGCGCGGACTGTCCCGTGCTGGCCCAGTGCCGGGACCACGCCCTGAGGTCACGGGAGGTGTACGGGATCTGGGGCGGTATGGGTGAGTCCGAACGCGCCGCCGCCATCGACGAGCGCACGCGGGCACCCCGGGCCGTCCCTCGCCGCCTGGCGTCCTGACCGACGACAGCCCAGCCAGAAAAACACCCGCTCCCCCGGCCCCGTCAGTGACGGGGGAGGGAAGCGGGTGTTCGCGGTCGGCGGGCCGGGTGGCCGGTGCCGGATGAGCCGCAACCTAGTGGTGGTGTCCGTGTCCGTCGGCGGCCGGAGCCTCGGCGGGCTTGTCCACGATGGCGGTCTCGGTGGTCAGCACCATCCGCGCCACGGAGGTGGCGTTGACGATCGCGGAGTGGGTGACCTTCACCGGGTCCGGGATGCCCTGCGCCAGCAGGTCACCGTACTCGCCGGTCGCGGCATTGTAGCCGTGGCCGTCGGGCAGGTCGGCGATGCGGGAGACCACGACGGCACCGTCGAGGCCGGCGTTGTCGGCGATCCAGTAGGCCGGACGGCGCAGTGCGCGTGCCAGGGCCTTGACGCCCACGGCCTGATCGCCGTCGAAGCCCTCGGCGAAGACGTCGAGCTCCTTGGCGATCTGGACCAGGACGGTACCGCCACCGGCGATCACGCCTTCCTGGGCGGCCGCGCGGGCGGCGTTGATGGCGTCCTCGATGCGCAGCTTGCGCTCGTTGACCTCGGTCTCGGTGGCGCCACCGGCACGGATGACGGCGACACCTCCGGACAGCTTGGCCAGACGCTCCTCGAGCTTCTCCCGGTCCCAGGTGGAGTCGGTGCGCTCGATGTCGTTGCGGATCTGGACGCGGCGGGCCTCCAGGTCCTCGACGGAACCGGCACCGTCGACGATGACGGTCTCGTCCTTGGTGACGGTGATGCGGCGGGCGGAACCGAGGGAGTCCAGGGAGACCTCGGAGAGGTTGCCCCCGAGCTCCTTGTCCACCACGGTGCCACCGGTGACGACGGCAAGGTCGTCCATGAAGGCCTTGCGGCGGTCGCCGAAGTACGGGGACTTCACCGCGACGGCCTTGATGGACTTGCGGATGGAGTTGACGACGAGCATCTGCAGCGGCTCGCCGTCGACGTCCTCAGCCACGATGAACAGTTCCTTGCCGGCCTTGGCGACCTGCTCCAGGACGGGCAGGAAGTCGGGCAGGGAGCTGATCTTCTCGCGCACCAGCAGGATGGCCGGGTTCTCCAGGATGGCCTGGGCGGACTCCTCCTCGGTGACGAAGTAGGGCGACAGGTAGCCCTTGTCGAAGGAGACTCCCTCGGTGACGACGAGTTCGTCGGCCAGCGACTGGGACTCCTCGACGGTGAGGACTCCGTCCTTACCGACGGTGTCCATGGCCTCGGCGACCTTGGCACCGATGCCCTCGTCACGCGAGGACACGGTGGCGACGCTGGCGATGGCGGCACTGTCGGCGACCGGGACGGCACGCTCGGCGAGCAGCTCCAGGGCCTTGTCGGCAGCGGCGGTGATGCCGTTGTTGACGGCGATCGGGTTCGCGCCGGCGGCGACGGTACGCATGCCCTCGTTGATCAGGGCCTGGGCCAGCAGGGTGGCGGTGGTGGTGCCGTCACCGGCGATGTCGTTGGTCTTCACGGCGACGGACTTCACCAGCTGGGCACCGAGGTTCTCGAAGGGGTCCTCGAGATCGATGTCGCGGGCGATGGTCACACCGTCGTTGGTGACGACAGGGCCACCGAAGGCCTTGTCGAGGACGACGTTGCGGCCCTTGGGCCCCAGGGTGACGCGCACCGAGTCAGCCAGCGTGTCCACACCGCGCTGGAGACCCTGACGGGCCTCCTCGTCGAATGCGATGAGTTTTGACATGCGGTGATCTACTCCTGGTTGTCGGCGGAGTCGGCGACGACAGCGAGGATGTCGCGCTGGTTGAGCAGCAGGTACTCCTGGCCGTCGTACTTGAGCTCGGTGCCGCCGTAGCGGGAGAAGACGACGGTGTCGCCGACGGCGACGTCCATCGGGATGCGGTCGTCATCGTCGTGCCAGCGGCCCGGGCCGACGGCGACGACGGTGGCCTCCTGCGGCTTCTCCTTGGCGGAGTCCGGGATGACCAGACCGGATGCGGTGGTGGTCTCGGCCTCGACGATCTGGACGAGGACGCGGTCCTCGAGCGGCTTGATGTTCACGTTAGCCACGTTGAATACCTCCGTGTATGCGTTCATGCAGTGATCGGAATTGTCTTGTGTTCCGGTTGGTATATCCTGCACAGCCGTCGTCGCGGGTGAACAACTGTGTGTCACACAACCACCTGGCACTCTACCCTGCCAAGTGCTAGCCCTCAACCGCCGCGTCTGCCAACAGCGGGACCTCGACGTCCATCGACGGATCCGTGGCCACGGCCAGCGGGCTGGCGTCGGCCCCGGCGTCGATCAACCGGGCCGCCAAGGTCGCGATCATCACGCCGTTGTCGGTGCACAACGGCAACGCCGGGACCACCAGCGACACCCCGGCCGCAGCGCAGCGCTGAGCGGCCAGGGCGCGCAGCCGACGGTTCGCCGACACGCCCCCACCGAGCAGCAGGACGTCCGCCCCGGTGTCGGTGCAGGCTCTCACCGCCTTGGCGGTCAACACATCCACCACCGCCTCCTGGAAGGACGCACAGACGTCCTCCACCGGGATGGTGGTGCCCTGGCGTTCGGTGGTCTCGACGAACCGGGCGACGGCGGTCTTGAGCCCGGAGAAGGAGAAGTCGTAGGCCGGGTCGTGGGCGCGGCTCAGTCCGCGGGGGAACTTCACCGCCGTCGGATCACCCTGGGCGGCCAGGCGGTCGATCACCGGGCCACCGGGGTAGCCCAGGCCGAGCAGCCGGGCAACCTTGTCATAGGCCTCGCCGGCGGCGTCGTCCAGGGTGGAACCCAGCTCCTTCATCGGACGACCCACCCCGTTGACCTCGAGGATCTGCGTGTGACCGCCGCTGACCAGCAGGGCGATGGCGTGGTCCAGGTCGCCAGTACCGTCATCTGCACCCTGCCCGTCGAGGGTGCCGACGGCGACGTGGCCGCCGAGGTGGTTGACCCCGTAGAAGGGCACACCCCAGGCCGCGGCATAGGCCTTCGCCGCCGCCGCGCCGACCAACAGTGCCCCGGCCAGGCCCGGGCCGACGGTGGCGGCGACGGCGTCCGGACGAGACCGCCCGGACGCCCCGGACGCCTCAGCGAGGTCGGCGAGTGCCGCCCGCATGGTCGGACCCATGGCCTCCAGGTGTGCCCGCGAGGCGATCTCGGGAACCACGCCGCCGAAGCGGGCGTGCTGCTCCATGGAGGACGCCACCCGGTTCGACACCTGTGTCACCGTGCCGTCGGCGTGCAGTTCGACCACGCCCACACCAGTCTCGTCGCAGGAACTCTCCACGCCCATGACGAACAGCGGGCGGTCGGCGGTCTGCGCCGGGAGCTGGGGCTCAGCCTGAGCCTCAGCCTGGTTCTGCCCGCCGGCATCCTGACGGACGGAGCGTGCCGGACGCACCATCGTGTAGGCGTCCGCACCGGAGGGCCGGTAGTAGTTGCGTCGGGTACCGACGATCTCGAAGCCGTAGGAACAATACAGTCCGATCGCCGGCTCATTGTCTGTGCGGACCTCGAGGTAGACGGGTCCGTCATCGGCATCGGCGAGTTCCATCAGCGGGTCCATCAGCAGCCGGGACCAACCCCGACCCTGGTGGGCGGCGTCGATGCCGATGGTGTGGATCTCGAACTCCGGGTCGTTCGCCGGACCGTTCTTCGCCAACCCGGCGTAGCCGACCAACTCCTCCTGGTCAGTTCCCGCCCCGGTGACCAGTCCGATGAAGCGGGTGTGCGGTGCGACGATCTCGGAGGTGAATCCGACAACCGGCCAGGGCGAGTCGCCGGCGAAGAGCTCCGTCTCGATCTCGGCACAGCGGGTGGCGGCCTCCGGCGTCAGCGGGCCGACGGTCGGCGTCTCGGTCGGCACCTCGACCGCCGCCTCGGCGGGCTCGTCCCGATCGACGTTGCTGAAGTCCAGCGCCCCGGAGATCGGCTTGGGCTTCGGGGCGATGGCGTCCGGACGCCGCAGGTAGAGCGCGCGCAGCGGCTCGCCGTCCGTTGCAAGCCCCGCTGCCCCACCGTGCAGGGACAAGGCAGCACGGACCAGGCCGACCGGGGTCGGGCGAGCATCGGCGTCGAGGATCTCCCAGCCGGGTACTTCGGCGGCCGCAACCGCGGTCTCCCTGGACGCCAGCACCTGCGCCTGCGGGTGGGATTCGATGATCTCCGCCGGAGGGGCGACCGTCGGCTCACCGGGGACGGTGGCGACGTACCACTCCCGACGGCGGGCATCGCTGAGCACCAGTACCGGATGCTCGGCGGTAGCGGCACTCTCCTGCGCTGCAGCGGTGGCCACATGGCTGGGCACGCCGTGCACCGGGATTCCGAGGGCGTCGCCGAAGGCCGCACCGGTGGCCATGCCGACCCGCAGTCCGGTGAACGGCCCAGGACCGGTGCCGACCACGACCGCGTCGAGGTCCGCCGGTGCCAGTCCGGCACTGGACAGGGCGGCGAGGATGTTCGGGGTGAGCACCTCCATGTGACCACGGGGGTTGAGCTCTGTGGTCTCCGACAGCAGGGCCATGCCGAAGGAGCCGGATGAAGCGGAGTTCGTGTCATCAGTGCCGCTGGGGAGTTCGACCACCCCGGCGACGACGAAGGAGGTGGAAGTGTCGACCGCGAGAACGTGCATGAGGCACAATCCTAGTCCCCCTCGGAAAGTCCCCGGACATAGGCGAAGCCCCGTCGCACTCTCCAATTACGACGGGGCCTCTGGATACACCCCTCACGGTGATCCACCACCCATTGTGTCATTGATGCTTCATCTACACCAAGCACCGGGGGTAGCGGGGGTGACCAGTCTCCGTAGTATCAGAGACCTAAGCTTGTGACCAGAGCCATTGCAGAACCCGGGGCTCTTCTTCGGGGGTGATTTCGGTGTCGAGCCCCGCCCCCCGGTCGATGTCCACGTCCAGCACCCGCGACCCCGCGGTGGCCAGGGACTCCACCACGCCACGTCCCCACTCGGCGACGAGGACCCGGTCGGCCAGGTCAGCATCGAGATCCAGCGACTCCAGAGTGTCCAGCACCAGTTCACGGGGCAATTCGGCGGCATCGTGCACGCCCTCACCAAGCAGCCGGTAGGCGTCCATGTGCAACAGTCCCGGGCGCCCCGGAACCCCTGCCTTGTGCTCGCGGACGATGGTGAACGTCGGAGACTGGGTCCGTCCCCGTACCCCCAGCCCGGTGGCGATTCCCTGGGTGAGCGTGGTTTTCCCTGCCCCCAGTGCACCGGTGAGCACCACGACGTCACCGGCGGTGAGCAGTCCACCGAGGGACTCTCCGGCCGCCCGCATCTCCTCAGCCGAGTCGAGACGGCACTCGCCGGACGGGGCCACGAATGCCTGGCACGGCCGCGCTACCTCGTCGGTCATACCGTTGCTCCCCCGACGGTACGGCGGGCGACCCGACCGCGGGGCAGGGTCAGGATCTCGTAGGCGATGGTGTCACCGGCGACGGCGATCTCCTCGACGGAGCGTCCTCCCTCGCCGAAGATCACCGCCCAGTCACCCGCTCGGACCTGCGCGCCCGCGCTGTCACCGTCCGCAGCCGGGCCGAGGTCGACGACGAACTGGTCCATGCACACCCGTCCGATCTGCGGGAAGAACTCCCCGTTGATCGTCACGCCGAAGCGTCCCGAGAGGTTGCGCGGAATCCCGTCGGCGTAACCCAACGCCACCACCGCAGTGCGGGTGTCACGCTCGGCACGCCACAGGTGTCCGTAGCTGACGCCCTCCCCGGCGGGTACCACACGGGTGGTGACCACCCTGGCGCGCACCGTCATCGACTCGCGCAGCTGGATATCACCACCGGACTGCTCGCGTACCGGCGCCGGGATCGCCGCCGGGTCCACGGCGTAGACCCCGTAGACGCTCACACCGGGCCGGACGAGTTCATGACGCAGGTCGGGACGGGTCAGCGTCGCCGGAGTGTTCGCGATGTGGTTGACGGGCATCTCAAGGCCGGCGGCCCGGCAGTCGGCGATGGCGGCGTCGAAACGCTCCGCCTGCAGGTCGGTGACCGGGTTGGACGGGTCGTCTGCACTGGTCAGATGGGAGTAGGCGCCACGAACCTCCAGCAGGCCGTCGGCGGCGGCACGGGCGGCTTCGGTGACCGCGGTTGACCAATCGTGCGGCGAGATGCCGGAGCGGGACAGCCCGGTGTCGACCATCAGGCCGACCCGCAGCGGTGCGTACGCACCGTCGGCCAGCGCGGTACGGGACACCTGGACAGCGGCCCGCAGGTGCTCCAGCGAGGGGATGCCGAGGGTGATGTCCAGCTCCACGGCCGGGCGCAGTTCCTCGAGTGCCGGGTCTGCCAGCCACATCCAGGCGGTCAGCGGTGCGTCCACACCCTGACCACGCAGCGCGATGGCCTCGCCGAGGGTGGCGACCCCGAGAGCGGCGGCACCACCGGCGAGGGCGGCACGGGCGACGTCCACCATGCCGTGGTTGTAGCCGTCGGCCTTGACCACCACCATCACCCCGGCCGGGGCAGCGACGCGCACCAGGGTGGCCACGTTGTGCTCGATGGCACCGAGATCGGTGATGATCTCGGCCAACTCGTGGCCCGGGGCCACTGTGCCAGAAGTGCCAGAAGTGCCAGGCGTGTCAGACATCGTCAGATCACTCCACGGTGACGGACTTGGCGAGGTTACGCGGCTTGTCGATGTCACCGTTGCCGCACTGGCGGGCGATCTCCGCGGACAGGAACTGCAGCGGGACGGTCGACAGCAGCGGCTGCAGCAGGGTCGCCGATTCCGGGATCTGCAGCAGGTGGTTGGCGTAGGGCTTGACCGCCTCATCGCCCTCCTCGGCGATGACGATGGTCTTGGCGCCGCGGGCGCGGATCTCCTGGATGTTGGTGACGATCTTGGAGTGCAGGATCTCGCGGCCCCGCGGGGACGGCACCACGACGACGACCGGCAGATCGTCCTCGATCAGGGCAATGGGACCGTGCTTGAGCTCACCGGCGGGGAACCCCTCGGCGTGGATGTAGGCCAGCTCCTTGAGCTTCAGCGCGCCCTCCAGTGCGACCGGGTAGCCGACGTGGCGTCCCAGGAAGAGCATGGTGGGAATCGGGCCGAGTTCCTCGGCCAGGGCGTGGACCTGCTCCTGCAGCTCCAGGACCTGCTCGATCTTGGCAGGGGTGGCGTCCAGCTGCTCGAAGATGGACTCGATCTCGTCCCGGTACTTCGTGCCGCGGGCCTGAGCCAGTGCCAGGCCGACGATGTAGTTCGCCGCCACCTGCGCCAGGAAAGCCTTGGTGGAGGCCACACCGATCTCCGGGCCGGCGTGGGTGTAGAGCACCGCATCGGACTCACGCGGGATCTGGGAACCGTTGGTGTTGCACACCGCCAGGACGCGGGCACCCTGGGTCTTGGCGTGGCGGACGGCCTCCAGGGTGTCGGCGGTCTCCCCGGACTGGGAGACGGCGACGACCAGGGTCTGCCGGTCCAGCACCGGGTCGCGGTAGCGGAACTCGCTGGCGACCTCGATCTCCACCGGGATACGCACCCAGTGCTCGATGGCGTACTTCGCCAGCAGGCCGGAGTGGTAGGCCGAACCGCAGGCGACGACGAAGACCTTCTCGATCTGGCGCAGGTCGTCGTCCGACAGGCGCTGCTCGTCGAGGACGACGCGGCCGTCGACGAAGTGCCCGGCCAGGGTGTCGCGGATCGCGGCGGGCTGCTCGAAGATCTCCTTCATCATGAAGGAGTCGAAGCCGCCCTTCTCCGCGGCCTCCAGGTCCCAGTCGATGGTGAAGGGTCGACCTTCGGCGGCGGTGCCGTCGAAGTCCATGACCTTGTAGCCGTCCTTGGTGATGACCACGACGTTGTCCTGGCCGAGTTCGACGGCCTGGCGGGTGTGCGCGATGAAGGCGGCGACGTCGGAGCCGAGGAACATCTCGTTCTCACCGACGCCGACGATCAGTGGGGTGGAGCGACGTCCGGCGACGATCGTGCCGGGCTGGTCGACATGGGTGAACAGCAGGGTGAAGGCACCCTCCAGGCGACGCAGGACGGCCATGGCGGAGGCCTCGAAGTCTCCGGCGGTGGGCCCACCGTTGTACGCGAGGGACACCAGGTGCGCGGCGACCTCGGAGTCGGTCTCGCTGGACAACTCGACACCGGCGGCCTCGACCTCGGCGCGCAGCGGGGCGAAGTTCTCGATGATGCCGTTGTGGACGATGGCCACCTTGCCGTCGTAGGAGACGTGCGGGTGGGCGTTGACGTCGTTGGGGCGCCCGTGGGTCGCCCAGCGGGTGTGTCCGATGCAGGTCGAACCGGTGAACCGGTCCCGACCGTCGGCATCCAGGGTATCCAGCAGGTTCGCCAGCTTGCCGGCCTTCTTCTCCACGTGCAGCCCGTCGGAACCGACGACTGCGATACCGGCGGAGTCATAACCCCGGTACTCCATACGGGCAAGGGCGTCCAGACCGATGCCGAGAGCACCGGTGCTACTTGACTCATCTCCGACGTAACCAACGATTCCACACATGTCTGACAACACTACTGCCACACACGAGTTCTCCGTGAGTCCCCCACCGCAGACGCGCCATCCACTAGGCTGTGCACCGTGGCTGTCAACGTCAAGAACCTCATCCCCAGTCTGGAAAAGCGCGGTCCCCACCGGGTCCTCGTCGGCGACCTCGACTTCGCCGGCATCCCGGGACGCGTCTACGCCCCCGCGGAAGGCACCGCGATCCCCGGTGTGGCCTTCGGCCACGACTGGCAGATCGGTGTCGACGGATACCACGCCACGCTGCGCCATCTGGCCAGCTGGGGTATCGCCGTCGCCGCGCCCGACACCGAGCGTGGCGCACTGCCGAACCACCGTGGTTTCGCCTCCGACCTGGAGTCCTGCCTGCAGATCCTTTCCGGTGTGCGGCTGGGCGCCGGCAACATCACCGTCGACCCGTCGAAGCTTTTCCTCGCCGGGCACGGTATGGGTGCCGGTGCCGCCGTCCTCGCCGCGACCGGACGCGAGGCGTCCACGGAGTCGCGTCGCAAGTACACCGACACCCCCACGCTCGCCGGCGTCGTTGCGATCCACCCGGCGGACACCGCACCAAGCTGCTACGACGCCGCCACGCATGTCTCGGCACCCGGCCTGGTGCTGAGCCCGGGCCGCACCACCGGTTTCGAGAAGGGCGAACCCGAGCGCGTGGCCGCCTACTGGCGTGGCGACGTGGTGTACCGCTCGGTGGACAAGGCCACCTCCGACGGTTTCCACGAGAAGCTGATGCGAAAGTTCGCCGTCTCCAGCAGCGGCATGGAGTTCGCCGTGCAGGATCGCATCCGTGCGTTGACCGTCGGTTTCATCCTCGCGGAGGACGACAAGAAGTACGCGCCATTCCGCGACCCGGAGCTCGAGATCAAGGGTACGACGCTGTCCACACGCGGTGAGCTCATCGAGGGTCTGCCGGAGTTCGTCGACCCGCTGGCCGCCGGTGAGCGGGCACTGAAGAAGCTCTGACCCGGGGCTGATGGGTACTGCCGCGTCATTCCGACCGTTGGTTGCGTCGGATGGCGCGGCATTCCGTCGATTGCTGTTCGCGTTGGACGATGCGACGTCCTACATGCTTTTCGAACCGGGGGAACGCCGTGACGACGGCGATGAGGGGTTCGGCGGCCTGGAGCTGACGGTGGTGACGGTGAACGAACCCGCGGTGGCGCTCCACCGCAAGGCCGGCTTCACGGCCGAGGGGACGTTGCGTTCGACATTGATGATCGACGGGCAGCCCCACGACGAATACGCCATGGCGAAACTGCTGCTCTAGTCGAAGATGCCGGTACGCCGGACTCCGCCCGATCCGGTTGAGCCAGGCGCAGGACGGTAGCCGGTGCCGCTGTCGGTGTCGGTGTCGCCGTCGTTGGACTGGCCCAGCACCGCTGCCTGCTGTTCCTCGGTGAGTGACTCGAGAACCTTCTTCCCGAGGTCGGACTCGGCGAACTCCCGCACCTGCTCCTGCGCTTTCTCCATCGCGTCCCGGAACTCTGCGGTGGCGGTCTCCACCGTCGCCAGGTAGCGCTCCATCTGTGCCTCGTAGTGCTGTTCTCCTGCGCTCGTCACCACTGATCACTCCGTTCCACAGTCACCTCGGGTGCGGTATCGGGCGACTCCCCTGCCTTCTCCGTCGACCACACCTCCGGGCTCCAGCCCGGGTGGGACGGGACGCTCTCCCGCGAAGCTGCGGTCCCCTCCGCCTCGTCGGTGCCATCGGCCTCCCCGGACGGGGCGGCGTCGACGTCACCGATGGAGGTCGGGGCGGGCGGGTCGGGTTCGACAGGGTGACTGGCGTGGTCAACCGCCGCGTCCGGCAGGACGCCGCTCTTGTCGAAGCCACTTTTGTCGAAACCTGTCTCGTCGACGGCGGACTTGTCGACGCCAGCGTCCTCGGTATTCTCCGGCGACTCCTCACCGGCAGGAATGACCTCGGGTGGCGGGTCGTCTCCGAGGTCGTCATCGGTGTCGCCATCGGTGTCACAGTCCTCCGGTACGCTCTCAGCCGGTTCGCAGGCTGCAGGTTCACACTCGACAGGCGGTACGGGGCAGTCGCCGGTCACCGGGGTCACCACCTGGGTGACGGTCTCCACCGCGGTGGTGATGGCCGTGTCCACGGCCTGCTGCACATTCCCGACGATGTCGGGCAGTGTGGGCAGGGTGGGCAGTGTGGGTGCCGGCGGTGGGCCGGACGACACCACTCCGGCCCCGGCTGCGGCCGCCAGTCCGGCACCGAGCGATGCCGCCTGCGTGAGGATGTTCGGCGCTGCGGGGACCTGCCCCGAGATCACGGGTGGCACTGTTGCCGTCGCAGCGGACCCGGCTGCGGCCGACACTGCCGGGGCTGACACTGCCGGGGCAGCCATGCCCGCAGGTGCTGTTTCCACCACACCGGAGGACGGCGGCACCCCGGCGGCCTCACTGGCCGCCGCGGTGACCGCCGGTGCCGGGGCATCGGCAAGGGGGACACTGCAGTTGCCCTCCTGAGCAGCAGGAGTGCACCGCTGGATCATGAAGTCCATACACTCGCTGAGGCTCTCATTGCGTCCCTCGACCATGGTGCAGACCGATTCACCAGCGGTGCTGAGTAGCTGGGCGGCCAGCATCCGCAGCTGGGTACCCTGCGGCTCCCCTGCCGCCGCAGCCGCGGCAATCAGTGCCTGCGCCATCGGTACTGCGGTTGAGACACAGGACTCCACGGCATCCGCGCACTGCTGCTGGATGTCGTCGAACAGCTCATCTCCCCAGTCCAGGGAGTCCTCGGCATCAGCCACGTCCTGTTCGTGGTTGTCGCTCTCCTCGGCAGCACCAGTCAGCCGGTCACCGATCATCGCCCCGGCGAGACCACCAAGAACGCTGGTCGTTGTATCCCGGATGAAATTGAGGAGTTTCCCGATCAGCCCACCTTTTCCTCGACCGCCCCCTGACCCGGCCCCGGAATCTCCGCCCCCGAAACCGGTGAAGAAGCCGAGCACGCTCCAGAGGATAGGTTTCAGCACCGGAGCAATCATCGGACCGGCCGCCTGGACCATCCCGGCGGTGCTCTCGAGGTCTCGGACTGCGGTGGTCATCCGTTGCTGGTTGGCAACACTTGTCCTCATCACCGGCTCCCCTCACCTGTCGACCGCCCGGTGCCCAGGCTGGCTGCCGAGGCCGCGTCGGTGCCCTGCACGCTGCGGACGGTCTCGCGGGCCACCTGCACCCCGTCGCGGAGTCGTTGTGTATGGGACAGCCGTACCCGGTGGGCGCGGTTCACCAACTCGACCAGCTGGGCCGCCCGGTCGGCCAGGCCCGGCCCGTAGCGGGACGCCTCCAGGCGAGGCGGTGCCGCCGTCAGTGCGTCCAACCGGCGGGCCAGCTGCCCGGCGGCATCGTCCAGCACCTCCCCCGCTGCGACTGGATCCACGCTGAGTCTGCCTGCGTCCTGCCCAAAACCTGGCACGGCCGAACCTCCCCTTGTCCATGCGTTGCACCCCGCGTCCGCACGACCGGTCGTCGCACGAGCACTCACCGCGAAAAAGAGGCGGGCCATCACGGCCCGCCCGGGCGCCTCATGACTGACAGACGCCACCACCCCACCCAAAGGTTCCCCGGGATGCGGGATTCGCTACCCCTCGGCGATGACCACCCCGGAGAGCTTTCCTGCGACCCGCTTGGCCTCTGCCGAGGTAACCGCCTCGACCATCACGCGGTAGACCTGCTCGGTACCACTGGGGCGCAGCAGCACCCGTCCGGTCTCCCCCAGCTCCGCCTCCGCCTCGTCGATGGCGTCCTTGACCGCCTGGGAGGTGTGGATGCGCTCCTTGTCCTCCACCGGCACGTTGATCAGAGTCTGCGGCAGCACCGTCATCACCCCTGCGAGGTCGCGGAGGGTCTGACCGGTCTCGGCCATCCGCGCCATCAACGACAGTCCGGTCAGCGTGCCGTCGCCGGTGGTGCCGTGCGAGGGGATGACGATGTGGCCGGACTGCTCGCCACCGAGCGCGAGGTCGTGGGCGTTGAGGTCGGCCAGCACATAGCGGTCACCGACCTTCGTGCGCCGCAGCTCGATACCCTGCTCCTTCATCGCCAAAGACAGGCCCAGGTTCGACATCACCGTCGCAACCAGGGTGTTCTTGCGCAACTCCCCGGCCTCCTTCATCGCCACGGCGAGGATCGCCATGATCTGGTCGCCGTCGATGACATTGCCCTCGGAATCTACCGCGAGACAGCGGTCGGCATCACCGTCGTGGGCCAGGCCCAGGTCGGCATGATGCTCCAGGACGGCGTCGCGGACCACGTTGATGTGGGTGGAGCCGCAGTTGTCGTTGATGTTGAAGGAGTTCGGGGTGTTGTGGATCGCCACGACCTCGGCACCGGCGGCCTGGTAGGCCATCGGGGCGGCACTGCTGGCCGCACCATTGGCACAGTCGACGACGACACGGATGCCGTCCAGCGGGCGGGGGACAGCGTCCTGCAGGTGGAAGAGGTAGCGCTCCAGGGCGTCGCCGGACTCCTCGATGATCCGGCCGATCGCCGCACCGCTCGGGCCGGTCTCGGTCCGGTCCAGCATCGCGGACTCGATCTCGTCCTCGACGGTGTCATCGAGCTTGTGGCCACCGGCGGCGAAGAACTTGATGCCGTTGTCGGGCATCGGGTTGTGCGAGGCGGAGATCATCACGCCCATGTCGGCACCGTAGTCGTCGGTGAGGAAGGCGACGGCCGGGGTCGGCAGCACGCCGACGTTCAGGACGTCCACCCCCTGCGAGGCCATGCCCGCCGACAAAGCGTTGGCCAACATCTCACCGGAGACGCGCGGGTCACGGCCGATGACCGCGGTAGGACGCCGCGAGCTCTGGCCCGTCTCCGTCAGGACGCGTGCGGCGGCGGCCCCCAGCCGCAACGCCATCGGTGCCGTGAGGGCCTTGTTCGCCAGACCACGCACACCGTCAGTTCCGAAAAGTCTGCTCATGGGGAACCAGTCTAGTGGTCGGGGCGCTCCGGGACAGGGTTCGGGGATGGTGTGATCTGCCTGTCGGCAGAACTGCGTCATCGGAACGTGCACAGCGTCATCGAACTATGTCACTTTTATGCCAATTATCGACAATCTGCGATGACGGTATGCAATCTCCGATGACGTCGGCACCAACCGGCAGTCCGAACAAAGAAACCGCCCCACCCCGCACGGAAAGTGCGGGATGGGGCGGCGATGCGTCCGGTTCGAGAACCGGACCAGACCACCAGGGGCTGACAGGGTCGGGGCACAAGTGCCCCGACACGATCAGCGCTTGGAGTACTGCGGGGCGCGACGGGCCTTGTGCAGACCGGCCTTCTTGCGCTCGACCGCGCGGGCGTCACGGGTGAGGAAGCCGGCCTTCTTCAGGGCGGAGCGCTCCTCGGGGTTGTACTTGTTCAGCGCACGGGAGATGGCGAGACGCATCGCACCGGCCTGACCGGACGGGCCACCGCCCTTGAGGTTGACCTGGAAGTCGAACTGGTTCTCGCGCTCGAGCAGAACGAGCGGAGCCTTGATCAGCTGCTGGTGCAGCTTGTTGGGGAAGTAGTCCTCCAGGGTGCGACCGTTGCAGGTGAACTGGCCGGAGCCCTGCACCATGCGGATACGGACGACGGCCTCCTTGCGGCGACCGACGGTCTGGATCGGGCCGTCGTACAGGACCGGAGCGGCGGCGACGGCGTCGTCACCCTCGGTCTCGGTGCCCTCGGCGACGGAGTCACCGATGCTGGCGACGAACTCCTCGTTCACGGCGTCGGTGGCAGCGAAGTTCTCGACATCAGCGGCCTCTGCGGCCTCTGCGGTGTAGTTCTCGTTATCGGTCACTGGTCCACCTTCTTGATCTCGTAGGCCTCAGGCTTCTGGGCCGCGTAGGGGTGCTCGGAGCCGGCGTAGACGCGCAGCTTCTTAGCGGACTCGCGGTTGAGCTTGTTGTGCGGCATCATGCCGGTGATGGACTCAGCCACGACGCGCTCCGGGTGCAGCTCCATGGAGCGGCCCAGGGAGAGGGTCTTCAGGCCGCCCGGGTAACCGGAGTGGCGGTAACGGAACTCGCGGTCCCGCTTGTTGGACGAGATGTGAACCTTGTCCGCGTTGATGATGATGACGTTGTCACCACAGTCGACGTTGGGTGCGTAGATCGCCTTGCCCTTGCCGCGCAGCAGGTCAGCTGCGTGGGTGGCCAGACGACCCAGAACCACGTCCGTGGCGTCGATGACGTACCACTTACGGGTGATGTCACCGCTCTTCGGGTGGAAAGTAGTCATTGACGACTCCTCTAGGTCTTCATGGAACTGCCAGCCGGGAGACCGTGGTCCCTGGGAACACTGTGGAAAACTCCGTGGAGAACACGGTGGAAACCAGGAACGGCGCCCGCAGCGGCCGGTGGGGACCTGCGGGCCGATCATCCGGGTCGTCGAGGGCAGGACAACATGGATGATCGCAACCTGAACGAGACTACCGGAAGTGCCCCCGAGTACCAAAAGGCCGCCACCGACGGGGGACGACGGTGGCGGCGGTGGCAACGGCCCGGGGGTCAGGCCCAGCTATTGGCGGCGCTGGTGTTGATCTGACTCATGCGGGCATTGGCATCGTCGACCGCCCGGGCGATGGACTGGAGCACCTGGTTCATCTCCAGGGCGGCGGTGTCCCATCGCTGCTGGGCGACCTTGTAGGCGGAGGCACTCTCGCCCTCCCATTCGGCGACCATCGGGGCGATGTCCGATTTGAGCTGGTCGAAGAGCCCGTCAATGGTCCGGTTGGTGGCATGGATGTCTGCAGACGCCTGGGCGATCTGCGCGAAATTGTACTGGATCAACGGTCTACCGTCCTGTCATGTTCATGTGGGTTGTGCTGGTCAGCTGCCGACCTGGTGGCCGGTTCATCGGAAGGCGGCGACGTTCTCGTCCTCGACCTGCTGGAAGCCGCGTGCGTTGCCGCGGATGTTCTCGGAGATGCCGTGCAGGGCCGCCCGCAGTTCGGTGGCCGACTCGTTCCAGCGCTCCATCAGCGCGTGGAAGGACAACTGCGCATCCCCCTGCCACGCCCCGCGCAGCCCGTCGACGGTGCCGCGCAACCGGTTGAGCTCGCCCTGCACCTGGTCGTTGACGTTGTCGACCCGCCCTGCGGTTGCCTGCATGACCTCGGTCGTCGTTCTGAAACTCATGGGTCCCTCCCCTTTTCACGGGTGTCAGTGTGCCTCCCGCCGGTCGGGACGCACCACGGTCAGAGAGACGCCACCAGCACCCCGAAAGGTTCCCCGCCCGAAAACCTGTCCCGGAAACCTGCCCGTGGGTCCGCTCAGCCGAACACACGCCGGTAGGCGGTCTCGACATGCTCCGCCATCCGCCGTCCAGCCTCCTCGGCATCACCGTCCACCACCGCCTGAAGAATGCCCTTGTGCTGTGCACGCAGGGTGTCGGCCAGTGATTCCCAGTCCTGATTCACCTGGAAACCGCGCAGGGTCGGCACCCGCAGCGACTCACGGATCGCCTGGGTCATGTCAGCGAAGAGTCGGTTGCCGGAGCCGTGGGCCAGGGCGATGTGGAAGCGGGTGTCGGTGTCGTTGAACACCTCACGGCTCACCGTGGGGTCATCCATCTCCTCGACGGCCTGACGCATCTTGGCCAGCGCTTCGGGGTCGCGGACGACGGCGGCGAGCCGGGCACTCTCGACCTCCAGGATCGACCGGGTGCGGACCACCTCGTCGAGACTGAAGTTCGACAGGGCGACGTGCAGCCGCAGGAATCGTGACAGTGCCTCCGACGGCATCGCAGCGATGAAGGTACCGGCCTTCTCCCCGGAGCCGACGTTGGACTCCACGACACCCTGCCCCTCCAACACCCGGATCGCCTCACGCACCGCGGCCCGGCTGACGTTCAGTTGTTCCGACAGTGCCCGTTCCGGGGGGAGCAGGTCACCGACATGAAGCTCACCGGCCAGGATCCGGTTCTCGATGGTGTTCGCCACCATCTGGTGAGCACGAACCCGGGGCGTGGCGGGCTGCCCCGGAGTCTGCTCCGGAGTCTGCCCTGTGGGCTGATCGTC
>NZ_JBQQOC010000029.1:0-31165 GCF_052264515.1 Candidatus Corynebacterium faecigallinarum | reverse complement strand
TGACCAGTCGATTCTTGCTCACCCCACTGGGGAGCGTCGTCGTCAAGGCCGAGACTCACTGTACAACAGGACGTAGCCGGAGTGCAAACTCTCGGTGAACATCTTGTTTCGGTCAGTCCCCAGTCCGCTACTCGCCGGGCTTGCACCCGGCGTCTCGCTGACTCGCATCAATCTACACATTGCGCAGCCACCGGAACAAACTTCCAGCTCACGGCGCTGATTTCTCCGTATTCGCCCCCTCAGCAGACGACGGACGCCGCCACCTGTTCTCAGGTGACGGCGTCCGTGGGATCAAGCACTGTGGCTACTGCAGCCTAGGAGATCCGCGCTCCGGCGAAGCGCTTCTTGCCCTTGCGAAGCACCAACCAGTGTCCGTGCAGCAGGTAGTCCTCCCCCGGAACCCACTCGCCGTCAGTGATGCGTTCGTTGTTCACGTAAGCACCACCCTCCTTGATGGTGCGTCGGGCGGACCCCTTCGAGCTCTCCAGGCCGGCGGCAACCAGCAGGTCGACAACGGAGGTCCCCGCGGCAGCCCCGACTACCTCGGTCTCGGACAGGGCCCCGGCCAACGTCTGCTCGTCGAGATCCGCCAGCTCGGCCTTACCGAACAGTGCCTCGGCGGCCTTCTCCACCTTCGCGACAGAGTCCTCGCCGTGCACCAGGGTGGTCATCTCGCGGGCCAGGGTCCGCTGGGCCTCCCGCTTGAAGGGGCGCTCCTCGACCTGGACGGCCAGACGGTCCAGCTCACCCTGGTCGAGGAAGGTGAACCAACGCAGGTAACGGATGACGTCGGCGTCCGCGGCGTTGAGGAAGTACTGGTACCAGCTGTAGGGGCTGGTCATCTCCGGATCCAGCCACAGCTTGCCACCACCGGTGGATTTGCCGAACTTGCGACCTTCAGAATCGGTGACCAGCGGTACGGTCAGCCCGTGGACGGTCTCGCCGTCCACCCGTCGGTTCAGGTCCACACCGGAGACGATGTTGCCCCACTGGTCGGACCCACCGACCTGCAGCCGGCAGTTGTGGGCACGCCGCAGCTGCACGTAGTCATTGGCCTGCAACAGCATGTAGGAGAACTCGGTGTAGGACATACCGTCGTTCTCGAGCCGACGCTTCACCGTATCTCGGGAGAGCATCGTATTCAGACTGAAGTTCTTGCCCAGGTCACGCAGGAACTCGGCGACCGACATCTGGGAGGTCCACTCGATGTTGTTCGCGGGAATCGCCGCATTGTCCCCGTCGAAAGAGACGAAACTGGCGAGCTGACCCTTGATCCGCTCGACATTGCCGGCGACCTCGTCCTCGGAGAGCATGGTGCGCTCCCCGACGTCACGGGGATCACCGATCATGCCGGTGGCCCCGCCAGCCAGCAGGATCGGGGTGTGGCCGGCACGCTGCAGCCGGGCCAGGATCAGCAGCGGCACCAGGTGACCGGCATGCAGGGACGGTCCTGTCGGGTCGAAGCCGACGTAGGCCACCGTGGGGGTGGACAGTTCCTCGCGCAGGGCGTCGATGTCGGTCGACTGGGCGATCAGCCCGCGCCACTGCAGTTCGTCAACAATATTGACGTGGTTGGTGCTGTTGGTGTTGTCGTTCACTTCGGTCCTTCCGACCACTCGATTGCTTCGTCGGCGAGCAGGACGGGGATACCGTCCTGCACCGGATAGGCGATACCCATACGGGGGTTGACCAGATAGTCCCCGTCGAGCTCCAGGGGTTGCTTGTCCTGGGGGCACACGAGTATCTCGAGAAGTCGCGGATCGATCATGCGCATCAGTCTATCCGCATACCCGCCGTAACGTCCGCACAGGGGCCACCGAGACCGGTTCGCAAACCTCAGCTACCTGTTACCCGAGGCGGTTGAACAAGGTGACCCACTGATCCGCCGCAAGGTCCTTCGGCAGCGCTGCGCCAGACACCCCGGCCTCGCGCATGGCGACGTCGACCGCACCGTCAACACCGCCTCGGCCACGGCCGCGTCGTCCTCCTCTCCTGTCTCCGCCGCCTCCCCCGTCGCCCCTGCCGACGCGACGGAGGATCGCAGCGATGCCACGTCCTTTGCTCGTGAAGACTGCATGGACGAAGGAGGTGTACCGACGTCGACTGCCCAGTCCAGAAGCGGCGATTCCCGCCGCTGCATCGACAGGACACCTCCGTCGACTGTCGGCCGTGGTGCGAAATGAGACGCCGGTACCCGACCGTGCAGGTCGAATTGGACCCACGGCCACCACTGGGCTGTCATCATCGTCGCACCGCCGACACCAGCGCGGCGTCTGGCCACCTCCCACTGCACCAGCAGCACGGCATGTGTCCAGCCCGGCGAATGCAGGATGTGGCGCAGCATGGCGGTGGTCAGGTGAAAGGGTAGGTTCCCGACGACGACGTGGGGCTTCTCCGGAAGCTTGTGCTCGAGGAAGTCCTGTTCGAACAGCCGGACGGACGGATCGAGTCGCTTCTCCAGCCACTGCACCGTCTCCGGGTCGATCTCCACGGTGGTCAACGACCGGCCCTCGGGTAACAGTCGGTCCTTTAGCGGGAAAGTCAGTGCTCCCTGTCCCGGGCCGATCTCCACGACCGGGCTGTGGTCATCCGGGACACAGGCGAGAAGGCGCTCGACGGTTCCGGTGTTGACGAGGTAGTTCTGGCCGTTCTCATGACGGCCGTTCTGTCGATTGGGCCTGTAGGTAGGTGTAAAGGAATACTCCACGGAAGTGTTCCGGACTCCGTGAACTCACGGCGACCGGTCAACGTTTCCGGGCAGCCCGAAAGGACCGCCCAGCTGGACACGCTGGGCGGTGGGTGCCAGTTACGGCGTGAAATATCCCCCGGGATTACGCGCTACATGCACCCACCGACGACGCCGCGGGTGCGGAGACGTCCGTAGATGCTGAAAGTCGCGCTGCATGATGCACTCATGACTGTCACCGTATCAGCGAAGACGGGTGCCCGTCCATGCTCTGGCGTCATCGACAGCGTCCACGACGCGGCCGAGCTGCTCGGTGACCCGGACACCTGCGGTACCGCCACGGGTCGCACGGGACGCCACAGCACCGTCGATGGTGAGCACCTCACGGACCTCCGGGGTCAGCCCCGGGTGCACCCCGCTGAGCTCCTCGTCGGTGAGGGACACCAGGTCCACTCCCCTGCTCTCGGCGATGCGGACGCACTGGCCGGACGCCTCGTGGGCGTCACGGAACGGCACGCCTTGGCGCACCATCCACTCGGCCAGGTCCGTGGCCAGGGTGAACCCGGCCGGGGCCAGCTCACGCAGTCGCTCCGGGTGGAAGGTCAGGGTACCGACCAGACCGGCCATCGCCGGCAGCAGCAGGTGGAGCTGGGCGACCGAGTCGACGATCGGCTCCTTGTCCTCCTGCAGATCGCGGTTGTAGGCCAGCGGCAGTGCCTTCAACGTGGCCAACAGGCCGGTGTGGTTGCCGATCAACCGGCCGGTCTTGCCGCGCATCAGCTCGGCGACGTCCGGGTTCTTCTTCTGCGGCATGATCGAGGAACCGGTCGACCACTCGTCAGCCAGGGTGACGTAGCCGAACTCCGGGGTGGACCAGGCGATGATCTCCTCCGCCAGCCTGGACAGGTCGACAGCGACCTGGGCCAGGACGAAGGAGGTCTCCGAGGCGAAGTCACGGGAGCTGGTGGCGTCGATCGAGTTGTCACCGGCGGAATCGAAACCGAGCTCGGCGGCGATGGCCTCCGGGTCCAGTGCCAGCGAGGATCCGGCCAGAGCGCCGGAACCGTACGGGGAGACCGCCAGTCGCTTGTCCAGGTCACGGAACCGGGCCACGTCGCGCAGCAGCGGCTGGGCGTGGGCCAGCAACTGGTGCGCAAGCAGCACCGGCTGGGCGGCCTGGAAGTGGGTCTTGCCCGGCATGATCACGTCAGGGTTGGCCTTGGCCTGTGCCGCGATCGCGTCGACCACGTCGAGCACGCCGTCGGTGACCTCACGGATCGCGTCGCGCACCCACATGCGGAACAGGGTGGCGACCTGGTCGTTGCGGGAGCGTCCGGCACGCAGCCGACCACCCACCTCCGGGCCGACCCGGTCGATCAGGCCACGCTCCATCGCACCATGGACGTCCTCGTCGCTGGGCTCGGGGCCGAAGGCACCGGACGCGACATCCTCGCCGAGGCGGGCCAGACCGTCCAACATGGTCTCCAGGTCGGCGTCCGACAGCAGCCCGGCGTTGTGCAGCACCTTGGCGTGCGCGGTGGAAGCCAGCACGTCATAGGGGGCGAGCACCCAGTCGAAGTGGGTGGACTTGCTCAACGCGGCCATGGCCTCGGTGGGTCCGCCGGCGAACCGGCCGCCCCAGAGGGCCCCTTCGTTGGTGGCGTGCTTCTCGATCGGGGTCTCCGACATACCGTCTTACCGTCCTACTTCGCGTCGCGGTCGCGCTTGTTGGCGATCTTGGACGACAGGCCGTGCAGCTCGACGAAGCCCTTGGACATGGTCTGGTCGAAGGTGTCGCCGGTGTCGTAGGTGGCCAGGTTGAAGTCGTAGAGGGACTCCTCGGAACGACGACCGTTGACCACGATGGAGCCGTTGTGCAGCACCAGGCGGATGTCACCGGTGACGTGCTCCTGGGTGGACTCGATGAAGGAGTCCAGGGAGCGCTTCAGCGGGGAGAACCACAGGCCGTCGTAGACCTGGTGGGACCACTCGGCGTCGATGCCGCGCTTGTAGCGTGCCAGCTCGCGCTCGACGGTGACGTCCTCCATGGCCTCGTGGGCGCGGATCAGGGTCATTGCCCCCGGGGCCTCGTAGACCTCGCGGGACTTGATGCCGATGAGGCGGTCCTCGACCATGTCGAGGCGGCCCACACCCTGCGCGCCGGCGCGACGGTTGAGCTCCTCGATGGCCTGCAGGACGGTGACCTCACGGCCGTCGATGGCGACCGGCTTACCGGACTTGAAGGAGATGGTGACCTCGTCGGGTGCCTGACCCAGCGACGGCTCCTCGGTGTAGGCGTAGAGGTCCTTCGTCGGCGGGTTCCACAGGTCCTCGAGGAAACCGGTCTCGACGGCACGGCCCCAGACGTTCTGGTCGATGGAGAACGGCGAGGACGCCGACTGCTCGATCGGGACGTTGTTCTCCTCGGCGAAGGCGATGGCCTTGTCGCGGGTCCAGGCGAAGTCACGGGCCGGGGCGATGATCTTCAGCGAAGGATCGGTGTCCATGAAGCCGACCTCGAAGCGGACCTGGTCATTGCCCTTACCGGTGCAACCGTGGGCGACGTGGGTGCCGCCGTGGGCCTGGGCGGCCTCGACGAGGTGCTTGACGATCAGCGGACGCGAGATCGCGGAGACCAGCGGGTACTGCTTCATGTACATGCCGTTGGCCTTGATGGTCGGCAGGCAGTAGTCGTCGGCGAACTCATCGCGGGCGTCCACGACGATGGACTCCACGGCGCCGGCGCCGATGGCGCGCTGGCGGACAGACTCCATGTCCTCGCCGCCCTGGCCCAGGTCGATGGAGACGGCGATGACCTCGCCACCGGTCATCTGCTTCAGGTACGGGATGGCGACGGTGGTGTCCAGGCCTCCGGAGTAGGCGAGTACGACGCGGTCAGTCATGTTCTCTGATGTCCTTTCACGTTCTGTTCACGATGTGTGTAAATACGTTATTCGTGGCTTCTGTCAGCCGAGTCTATCTGGTGGCCTCTACACGCTGTGCATGGACAAGGCGTGGAGATGTTCGGCCAGGCCCCTGCCGTTCGCCGGGTGGCGGGCCAGGACGAAGATGGTGTCGTCCCCGGCCAGCGTGGCAACCACTTCCGGCAGGTCGGAGCGGTCGATGACACTGGCCAGGTACTGCGCCGCTCCCGGGGGTGTACGCAGCACCGCGGTGTTGCCGGAGTAGTCGGTGCCGACCAACAGTTCGGCGAGCACCCGACGCAGCCGCGCCGGACCGTCGGCGACCATCTCGGCCACCGGCGACCCGAGGCTGTAGAAGGCCTGCCCGTCGGCCCGGACCTTTCGGGCGCCGAGGTCGACCAGGTCGCGCGACAGTGTCGCCTGGGTGATCTCCACACCCTCACCGGCCAGCAGATCCTGCAGGTCGCGCTGGCTGGCGACACGGTTGTTCTCGACCAGGCGAGAGATCAGGTCCTGGCGGGCTGACCGGGTTAGGTGAGCAGCCATTCCAGCAGTGCCTTCTGTGCGTGAAGTCGGTTCTCCGCCTCGTCGAAGACGATCGACTGGGGCCCGTCGATGACCCCTGCGGAGACCTCGTAGCCGCGGTAGGCCGGCAGGCAGTGCATGAACACGGCGTCCTTGTCGGCGGTGGCCATGAGCTCCTCGTTCACCTGGAAGGGAACCAGGGTGCTGGTGTCGCGGTCGGAGTCCATGCCCATCGACACCCAGGTGTCGGTGATGACCACGTCGGCACCGGCGACGTCCGGGGTTCCGGTGACGCTCAATGTGGCACCGGTCTCGTCCGCCCTTACCTGTGCCCGCTCCACGAAGCGCTGCTCGGGCTGGAAACCCTCCGGTGCGGCGATGGTGATGTCCACCCCGGCGGTGGCGAAGCCGAGCATGTAGGAGTTGGCCATGTTGTTGGCGCCGTCGCCGAGGTACACGGCCTTGAGGCCCTTGATGTCACCGTCGGATCCGCCCTTGTGCTGCTTGATGGTCAGCAGGTCGGAGAGGATCTGGCAGGGGTGGAAGTCATCGCACAGGGCGTTGACGATCGGCACCGTGGCGGTCTCCGCCATCTCGTGGAGGTTGCTGTGGGCGCCGGTGCGCCACACCACAGCGTCGACGAAGCGGGACAGCACGGCACCGGTGTCCTGGTAGGACTCCTTCTTACCCATCTGCGACTTGCCGGAGTCCACCACGATCGGGTGTCCGCCGAGCTGGTTGATACCGACGTCGAAGGAGAAGCGGGTGCGGGTGGAGGTCTTGTCGAACAGGACCGCCACCGACTTGTGCTGCAGGCTGGAGCGGATCGGATTGGCGACCATCTCCAGTCCGAGGTCAAGGATCTCAGCTTGTTCCGCGACGCTCACGGCGTCGTCGGCGAGGAAGTGTCGGGTCATGAGAGCAGCTCCTTGATGATGGTGACGGCATCGTGGATGTCGGCGTCGGGGATGTTCAGCGGCGGGACGATCCGCAGGACGTTCTCCGCTGGCTGGTTGATCAGCAGGCCCTTCTCCAGGGCTGTTGCACCGAGTCCGGGGCGGGGCTCGGTGAAAACCACACCGAGCATCAGCCCTCGGCCACGGACCAGCTCCACGGAGTCGAGCGCCTCGAGTTCCTCGCGGAAGAGTGACTCGGCGTGGGTGACGTGCTCGAGCAGGTTCTCGGTGCGGATCGTGTCGACCACGGCGTTGCCGGCCGCGCAGGCCACGGGGTTGCCACCGAAGGTGGAGCCGTGGGTTCCCTGGCCCAGCAGCTGGGCCGCCGGGGTGGCCGCCACACAGGCACCGATCGGCATACCGCCGCCGAGGCCCTTGGCCAGGGTGACGACGTCCGGAACAACCCCGTCGGGGAGATCGGCCTGGTAGCCGAACCAGTGTCCGGTGCGTCCCATCCCGGCCTGTACCTCGTCGACGACCATGAGGATCCCGTGCTCGTCACACAGCTCACGGACTGCGGTGAGGAATCCTTCGGGCGCGGGCACGACACCGGTCTCACCCTGGATGGACTCCAGGAAGATCGCGGCGGTGTCGGACGCACCGTTCTCGCCGTCTCCGCCGTCCGCGACCAGGGAACGCAGTGCGTCGATGTCACCGTAAGGGTAGTACTCGACCCCGGCGGGCATCGGCTCGAACGGGGCGCGCTTGTCGGGCTGGCCGGTGAGTGCCAGCGAGCCCATCGTTCTACCGTGGAAGCCGTGCTCTGCGGCGAGGATGCGGGAGCGTCCGGTGCGCCGGGCGATCTTGAAGGCGGCCTCGTTGGCCTCGGCACCGGAGTTCGAGAAGAAGACCTGCGCGCCCGGGGCAATGAGCTCCTGCAGCCTGGCCGCGAGGTCGAGGACCTGCGGGTGGGCGAAGACGTTCGAGGTGTGGCCCAGGGTCGAGACCTGCTTGGTCACGGCCTCGACGATGGCCGGGTGGGCGTGGCCGAGGGCGTTGACGGCGATGCCGGCGAGGAGGTCGACGTACTCCCTGCCCTCAGTGTCGGTGACCCGGCTGCCGGAACCGGAGACCAGCTGGACCGCCGGGGTGCCGTAGGTCGGCATGACCGTGGACTCCCAGGTGCTCTTCCAGTTGTTGTTGTCAGACATTCGGGGACTCCCAGTCGTCGTCGGCGATCATCGTTCCGATACCGCCGGAGGTCATGAGCTCGAGGATCACGGAGTGTCGCTCGCGACCGTCGATGACGTGGGCGGCGGAGACACCGGTGCGCACCGCGGAGAGGCAGGCCTCCATCTTCGGGATCATGCCGGAGTCCAGGTCGGGCAGGATCTTGTCCAGCGCGTCCGGGTCGATCCGGGAGACCAGGGAGTCCTTGTTCGGCCAGTCCGTGTACAGGCCCTCGACATTGGTGAGCATGACAAGGCGTTCGGCGCCGAGGGCTGCGGCCAGTGCGCCGGCGGCGGTGTCGGCGTTGATGTTGTAGACCCGACCGTCCTCGTCGGGGGCGAAGGGGGCGACCACCGGAATGCGACCGGCGTCGATGAGGTCCATGAGTACGGTGGCATCCACCTGGGCGATGTCGCCGACGCGGCCGAGGTCGACCTCCTCACCGTCGATGACGGTGTTCTTCTTCACGGCGGTGAACAGGCCGGCGTCCTCACCGGAGGTACCGACGGCGAAGGGGCCGTGCTGGTTGATAAGCCCGACGAGTTCGCGTCCGACTTTGCCGAAGAGAACCATGCGGACGTACTCCATGGTCTCCGGGGTGGTGTAGCGCAGGCCGCCGATGAACTCGCCCTCGAGGCCAACCTTGTCGAGCATCTCGGTGATCTGCGGGCCGCCGCCGTGGACCACGATGGGGTGGGCGCCGACGGTGCGCAGGAAGGCCATGTCGGCGGCGAAGGCTGCCTTGAGGTCTTCGTCGATCATGGCGTTGCCGCCGTACTTCACGACGACGATCTTGTCGCGGTAGTGCAGCAGCCACGGCAGTGCCTCGGCCAGGACGTCGGCGCGTACGGCCGGTGACAGGTCGGCGGTGCCGCGGTAGACGACCTTCTCGGTGACTGGTTCAGTCATGTCGTGTCCCCTTTAAGAGCTGTAGGCGGAGTTGATGTGCACGTAGTCGTGGGAGAGGTCGGTGGTCCACACGGTGGCCGTCCCTTCCCCGCCGGTGCCGAGGTCGACGAGAACGTCGATGTCCGCACCCGAGAGGTCCACCTCGCGGGCACCGGGGGCACCGGTGGCGTCGACGCAGACCGGGTGACCGTTGAAGCTCACCGAGATCTTCTCGGCGTCCATGTCCACCGGAGCCATGCCGACGGCCGCCAGGGTGCGCCCCCAGTTCGGGTCGGAGCCGAACATGGCGCACTTGAAGAGGTTGTCGCGACCGAGCACGCGGGCGGCGACCTTCGCGTCATCGTTGCTGGACGCACCGGCGACGGTGATCGCGACCCGCTTGGTGACGCCCTCGGCGTCCGCCTGCAACTGCTTGGCGAGGTCCAGGCACACGGCGTTCACGGCGGCGGTGAGCTCCTCGTCGCACGGGCTGATCCCGGAGGCTCCGTTGGCCATGAGGATGACGGTGTCATTGGTGGATGTCGAGCCGTCGATGTCGATGCAGTCGAAGGTGACCTCGCTGGAGACCTTGAGGTACGGCGCCGGATCATCGATGTGGGCGTCGGTGGTGAGTACGACGAGCATTGTCGCCAGCGACGGGGCCATCATGCCCACACCCTTGGCCATGCCACCGAGGGTCCAGCCTTCGCCGTGGTAGACGGCCTGCTTGCTGACCAGGTCGGTGGTCATGATCGCGGTGGCGGCGGCGGTGGCGGCGTCCTGCCCGGTGGCGGCGTCGGCGGTGATGTCGGAGGTCAGCGTCGCGACACCGTCGAGGACCTTCTCCATGGGCAGGG
The DNA here is from genome assembly GCF_052264515.1 of Candidatus Corynebacterium faecigallinarum. Taxonomy (NCBI): domain Bacteria; kingdom Bacillati; phylum Actinomycetota; class Actinomycetes; order Mycobacteriales; family Corynebacteriaceae; genus Corynebacterium; species Candidatus Corynebacterium faecigallinarum. Next base: position 21,159 of record NZ_JBQQOC010000029.1, on the reverse strand, counting down.
TGTCGCCGATGAGACCGGTGGAGCACACGGCGACCTCGCTGGCCGGGATGCTGAGCGCCTCGGCCACCGCGTCGATGGTGGCCGTGGCGTCCGCGTCGCCCTGGCTACCGTTGCAGGCGTTGGCATTGCCGGCGTTGAGGATGACCGCGTGGAAGGTGCCGTCGTTGTTGGCACGGGTGAGCTTCACCGGTGAGGCGACGACCTTGTTCCGGGTGAAGACTGCGGCGGCGGTGTACTCGGGGCCGTCGTTGACGACGAGGGCCATGTCCGACTTGCCGGACGGCTTGATGCCTGCGGTGGTCGCCGCGGCCCGGAATCCTGCGGCGGCGGTCACACCGGTGGTGCTGTTGGTCATGTGGTTCTCCTTGATTCCGGTGGCTCTACAGCCCGGCGGTGGGCAGGCCGGCGGTCTCGTCCCAGCCCTGGATGATGTTGAGGCACTGCACGGCTGCTCCGGCGGTGCCCTTGGTGAGGTTGTCGATGGCGCTGGTGGCCACGACGATGCCGTCGGTGACGGTGACCTGCAGGTGGACCATGTTGGTGCCGGTGACACTCTTGGTCTCCGGCTGCTGTCCCTCGGGCAGCAGGTGGAGGAAGGGTTCGTTGGCGCAGTAGTCCTCGTAGGCTCGGCGGATTTCGTCGGCCGTGCCGCGGGCCTCGGCGGTGACGGTGGTGAGGATGCCACGGGTCAGTGGTGCGAGGACGGGCGTGAAGGTGACTTTGACGTCACCGTCGGCACCGTCGGCACCGGTGGTGCCCTCCGGGAGGACTCGGCGGATGTTCTGCGCCATCTCCGGGGTGTGCCGGTGTGTGCCGACCTTGTAGGCGCGCAGGCTGGAGATGGTCTCCCCTCCCAGTAGTCCCACGGCGGGCTTCTTGCCGGCACCGGTGACACCGGTGACGGAGACAACGGAGACCTGCGGGGACATCAGGCCTGCCTGCATGGCCGGCAACAGTGCCAGGGTGGCTCCGGTCGGGAAGCAACCGGGCACGGCGACACCGGTGGTGTCCTTAAGAACCTCCCGGTTGCCGGGCAGCTCCGGGATGCCGTAGGGCCAGCTGCCCGGGTAGTCGCCGCCGTAGTAGGCGTCCCAGTCGGCCTTGTCCGAGAGCCGCCGGTCGGCGCCGCAGTCCAGGACGATGGTGTCTCCCAGATCCAGGGAGGACGACACCCCGTGCGGCAGGGCGAGGATGGCGACGTCGTGGGCACCGAGGATCTCCTCGGTGGTCGCCTCGACGGTGCGCTCGGCCAGTGCCGGCAGGCCGGGGACGAGGTCCCCGAATCGCTGCCCGGCGTTGGACGCGCCCGTGAGCGCACCGATGGTGAAGTCCTTGCCGTACCCTGGGTGATTGAGCAGGAGGCGCAAAGTCTCTCCGCCAGCGTATCCACTGGCACCTGCCACTGCGATCGAGATCATTGTGCCAGTATGCACCGCCCCCACCCGCGATCGCAAGTTATACACGCCCGCGTGTTTTATTCACCGAGTGCTTCGGTGGCCAACTCGCTGAGCTGCTCGGCAGCATAGGGTGTCGCCACCGGTTTCGGGTAGGCCAACGCCCAGGACAGCGGCAGGGTCCCGGACTCCTGTTCCGGAACCTGGATGACCCGCCCACCCTCGACAGCGGTGAGCCCCTGGTAGATCGACTGGCCCTCCAGCCACGTCCGCCCCTCCTCCGGGGTACCCTCTCCCCCGTGTTGGCCGACCAGGATCACGTCGGCATCGATCAACCCGAGGTTCTCCAGGCTGATGTCGGCCCACCCGTCCTCACCGGTGACCTCCTCGGCATTGGGGTGCGGTGCGAAACCGAGGTCCGACAGCAGGGCCTCAGCAGGTGACCCGGCGGAGCTCGTCAGCTCGACACCGATGTCTGCACCTCGGTTGACGATCAACGCGACCGTGGTTCCCTCGAACTCCGGGTGTGCCTCGCGCAGCGCCTCGACGGACTCGTGCGTGTCGTCGACGACCTTCTCCGCCCGCCCCGGTAGGTCCAACGCCTCACCGAGCGCTACAGTAAGGTCCTCCCAACCCTGCTGGTTGTCCCGCTGCAGGTCGACGGCCACCACCGGGGCGATGTCCGATAGAGCGGAGAACTCCGCGGAGTAGTCGTTCCACGGGTTCATCACCACAGCCTCCTCGAACTGATCAGCGTAGGGCTCCCAGTACCCACAGGTGTCCGCCTCCTGGGGGACGATCACCGGGCTCACCCCCAGCGACAACGCCACCTCCAGGTCCCCGGCTCCGCCGACTACGGCTATACGTTCCGGCCGGGCCTCCAGTTCGGTCTCCCCGTACTCGGTATCGATCGTCAGCGGATACTCGCTGACGCCCTCGCCGTCCGGCACAAGACCCTCACCGGACGAGGCGCCCTCGGAACTGCCTCCGTCACCGTCTCCGTCGTCCGACGAGCATCCCGCCAGCACCATGCAGACCGACAGTGCCGCAGCGCACCCGGCTGTGGTTCGTCGCGACGTCCTACCTGCCCACCGGGAACCCCGCCCCGTGGTACGCGTGTACAGCATCTCCTGGTCGTCCTCTCTCACAGCGACTCCGCGTGGCCTGCCCACACAGAGCAACCAGGTAGGTTAGTCAATACTCAGTCGTCCTGGTGTGCGCCGCATGCCACCCTCCGTTCCCCACGTGCCACCCAACCAATCCCCCCTGCCCCACCCCCTGACATCACCACGACATCCCCACTACCTCGCGACGCCGTCGCCGAACTCATCGACATCCCCGCCACCGTCCTCGGCGAGCGGGTGCACCGGGATGAGCACATCCTGCTGTGGCAGGTCCGAGGGACCACGGATTTCCGGGTACGGGACCGGTGCGCCACGAGCTGGGATGAACTGACGGTCCGGGCGGCGCACGCGCTCTGGATTCCGGCGGGCGCGGCCCACACCGTCCACGTCCACGCCAACTCGACCATGCTGCCGACATTCTTCCCGGTAACCACCACCGCCACGACCATGAGGGGCCACCGGCTCGTCCCCGTCGACAACGTCCGGCAGTCCCTGAACCTGGCGCACACCCAGCAGGCGACCACCGCCATCCGACCGCCGGTGAATATCGGCCGACAGCTGCTGTCGCTGATGGAGGATGCCCCGGAGATCCTCGACGGACTACCGACTCCCACCAGTGCGCCGGCCCGACGCGTGGCCGACGTGATCCGGTTCAACCCGGGCGACGACCGTTCGGCGGCAGAGCTCGCAGCCTTCGCGCATGCCTCCTTGCGGATGGTACAGCGTCAGTTCACCACCGAGACCGGTCTCCCCCTCACACAGTGGCGTGCCAGGGCCCGGATGGCAGCCGGTGCCGATCTGCTACGTTCCGGAAGTTCCCTCGACGCCGTCGCCAACCGCGTCGGCTACGCCGATGTCTCGACGTTCTGCCGTGCCTTCAAGTCGCACTACGGCGTGCCGACCAGCGAATACCTCAAGCGGTACACGACAGCCTGACAGCACTCCCCGGGTGGCACTAACCGCGCAGGACGGCGCCGACCTTCTCGGCCGCCGCGGCGACGGCTGCCTCACGGGCCACCGATGCCTCGTCCTCGGTGAGGGTGCGGTCCGGGGCGCGGAAACGCAGGGTGTAGGTCAGCGACCGCTTCGCCTCACCAAGGGAGTCGGAGCGGTAGATGTCGAACAGCCGGATCTGCTCCAGCAGCTCCCCTGCGCCGGACACCAGCGCAGCCTCCACGGCAGCGGCCGGCGTGGTCTCGTCGACGACGACGGCGACGTCCTGGTGGACGGCCGGGAACGGCGAGAGCAACGGGCGGGGGAAGGATTCCGCCAGCGGCAGTCCGTCCAGGTTGATCTCCAGGGCGACGGTGCGCTTCGGCAGGTTGGCGCGCTCGCAGACCTGCGGGTGCAGCTCACCGGCGTGGCCGACGACCTGCTCACCACCGTCGGCAGTGGCGACCACGATCTCGGCACAACGGCCCGGGTGCCAGGGCAGGTACTCGGCGCTACGCAGACTGACCTCGACACCGGCCGCACGGGCGATGGTCTGGGCGGCCTCGAAGACATCGGCGGCTTCGAAAGCGACCGCATCGCCCCAGGTACCCTGCAGGGTGCGGTTACCGGCGGCGATGACCGCAGCATGCAGCGGCTGCTCCGGCAGGGACGCCAGCAGCTCGGCCACCTCGTCATCGGAGGGACGTGCCTTCACCGAGGGCATCGGCGACACACCGGAGGTCTCGGTGGGCAGGGTGACCTGCTCGACACCGTAGAGCGCTGCGTCGGTCTGGCCGCGGGTGATGTTGCGGCGCAGCGAATCGATCATCGACGGCAGCAGCGTGGTGCCGATCAGGGCGACATCGCTCTCCAGCGGGTTCTGGACGCGCACAGCGGACCGACGCGGATCGTCGGCGTCCAGTCCCCAGACATCGAAGACGTCGTTGGGGATGAACGGGCTGGGAAGGATCTCCACGAAGCCGCTCCAGGCCAGGGCGTGGCCGACGCTGCGGCGCATCCGCTGACGCGGGGACAGACCGCGGCCCGACGGGGCGGTGGGAACGATCGACGGAATCTTGTCCAGCCCCTCCAGACGCAGCACCTCCTCCACCAGCTCGGCAGGCATCGTCAGGTCCGGGCGCCACGTGGGCGGGGTGACCTGGATGGCTTTGGCGCCGTTGGCGTCACGGTCGCCGGTCTCACGGACCGTGCAGCCAACCTCCGTCAGACGGGTCACCGTGGTGCCCGTCGGGTAGATCATGCCGGCGGTCTTGCCCGGGGCAGAGGTGTGCATGTCGATCACCGGCATGGCGGGCACCTCGCCGACCAAACTGGTGCCCGGATCGACCTCGCCACCGGCGATGCGGGTCAGCAGGGCCACGGCGTAATCAAGGGCGGCCTCGATGACCGAAGGGTCGGTGCCGCGCTCGAAGCGACGCGAGGACTCCGAGGACAGCTTGTGGCGACGCGAGGTCCGGGCCACGGTGATCTGGTCGAAGAATGCGGCCTCGAAATAAACGCTGGTGGTGTCATCCTGGATCTCGGAGGTCGAGCCACCCATGACACCGGCCATGGACTGGATGCCGGTGGCGTCGGAGATGACGACGTCCTCGGCGTTGAGGGTGCGCTCGGTACCGTCCAGCGTGGTGAGCTTCTGCCCCTGTGCTGCGAGGTGGACGTGCAGGTCACCGGTGATACGGTCGGCGTCGAAGGCATGCATCGGCTGGCCGAGCAGGAACATGATGAAGTTGGTGACGTCGGTCGGTGCATTCACCGGACGTTGCCCGCACAGCAGCAGCTCGCGCTGCAGCCAGTACGGGGACTCGGCGTTCGGGTCGATGCCGGTCACCTTGCGGATACCGAACCGGGCGCACTTGGTCGCCTCATCGACGGTGATCGCCGGCAGGTCGCCGCGTCCGGTGGAGTTCGGCAGCCCGGCCAGCAGGTCGGTCGGCAGTGCGGCTGCCGCCGGGTCCCCCGAGGGGTCACGGAAGGACAGGTCGAAGGAGCTGGCCAGCTCACGCGCCAGGCCGCGGGCGGACAGGGCGTAGCCACGGTCCGGGGTCACGTTGACCTCGAAGACGGTGTCGTCCAGATCGAGGAACTCGCGGGCGTCGGCACCGATGACCACCCGGGGATCCTCCGCCTCGGCACCGCGCAGCGCGATGATGCCGGAGGTCTGCACCTTCGCCAGTCCCAGTTCTGCGGCGGAGCAGATCATGCCCTCGGAGGTCTTGCCGTAGGTCTCGCGTGCGCCGATGGCGAAACCGCCGGGCAGCACCGCACCGGGCAGCGAGACGACGACGATGTCGCCCTCGCGGAAGTTCCGGGCACCGCAGATGATGTGCTGCGGTTCGCCGGTGCCGTTGGCGTCGCCGACGTTGACGTCGCAGTAGCGGATCGGCTTCTTGAAGCCCTCCAGCTCCTCGATGTGCTCGACCCGGCCGAAGACCAGCGGCCCGGTGGTCTCCTCGATGTGCTCGTAGCCCTCGGTCTCGAATCCGACGCGCACGAAACCGGTGTCCAGTTCAGCGGCGTCGACGGAGAAGGGGGCGGTGGAGGTCCGGAGAAGGCGGGTCAGCCAGGACTGTGAGATCAGCATTGTCGGTGCTCGGTTCCTCTAGGTGTGCTGCGTTGCGGGTGCTGCGTGAAGTGTGCTGTGCGGTGCGGCAGGTCAGCCGCGGATGCCGAAGGGCTGGGTGAAGCGGACGTCGCCCTCCACCATGTCCCGCATGTCCGGCAGGCCGTTGCGGAACTGGAGGGTGCGCTCGATGCCCATGCCGAAGGCGAAACCGGAGTAGACCTCCGGGTCGATGCCCGCAGCGGTCAGGACGTTGGGGTTGACCATGCCGCAGCCACCCCACTCGATCCAGCCGGCCCCGCCCTTCTTGTTGGGGAACCAGACGTCGACCTCGGCCGACGGCTCGGTGAACGGGAAGTAGTTCGGGCGGATACGGGTCGTGGCGTCCTCACCGAACAGGGTGCGTGCCAGGTGGTCCAGCGTGCCCTTGAGGTGCGCCATGGTCAGGTTCTTGTCCACCGCGAGGCCCTCGACCTGGTGGAACACCGGGGTGTGGGTGGCATCCAGCTCGTCGGTGCGGAAGACACGACCCGGGCAGGCGATGTAGATCGGGACGTCCCGGTCCAGCATGGTGCGCATCTGCACCGGTGAGGTGTGGGTACGCAGCACCTGGCCGGAGCCCTCCGGGGCGATGTGGAAGGTGTCCTGCAGGGTACGGGCCGGGTGGTCGGGCAGGAAGTTCAGCGAGTCGAAGTTGAAGTACTCTGCCTCGATCTCCGGTCCGTCGGCGATCTCCCAGCCCATGCCGACGAAGATGTCGGCGATCTGCTCGGACAGGATCGTGATCGGGTGCTGGGCCCCACGCTGACCGCGGGCGGTCGGCACGGTGACGTCGATGCGCTCGGCGGCGAGAACCTCGGCGTTGCGCTTCTCCTCCAGGGCGTTCTTGGCCGTGGCGAATGCCTTCTCGATCCGGCCGCGGGCCTGGTTGACCAGGCGTCCTGCGTCCTTGCGCTGATCCTTCGGCAGCGAGCCGAGGTTACGGCGTGCCGCGGGCACCGGGGCGTCGTCGCCGAGGTGGCCACGCCGGAGTTCAGCCAACTCGTCCAGGTCCCCCGCCTGGTCGAATGCCTGTTCAGCAGCGGTAGCCGCCGCCTCGAGCCCGGCCTCACTCATGTCGATTTCGTCAGCCACCTGGCGCACCTCGCACTTGTCTCTCTCGTCCACAAAGTCGGGTAAATGATAGCACCCGGTCGACCACCCCGTTAGCGTCGGGCGACCCGAGAAGTCTCATACAGGCAGATCGCCGCCGCGGTCACGAGGTTGAGGCTCTCGGCCTTGCCGCCCATCGGGATGGAGACCCGCACATCGGCCAGGTCCTGCCAGTCCCCCAGTCCATGTGCCTCGTTGCCGAACAACCAGGCGACCTTCTGCGCCAGCAGCGGTGGCTGACCGTCAGTGCTGGTGGCCGCCTCGTCCAGGGTGACGTCCCCGTCCCCGGCGGTGGCGAGGATCGCGAAGCCCTGATCGTGGAGATGGTCAACGACCTCAGGGACGCTGATGTCACGGGCCACCGGCAAGTGGAACAGGGAGCCGGCCGACGACCGCACGGCCTTACCACCCTGCGGGTCAACCGTCGCTCCGGCGAAGATGACGCCGGACGCACCGGTGGCGTCCGCGACCCGGATCAGCGCGCCGGCGTTGCCGGGCTCCGCGGTCTCCACCGGTACGGCGACGAGGTCGCCGACGGCGGCGGAGGCCAGGCCGGTGAGTTGGTCATTGCACAGGGCGAACAGGCCGGTGGAGGTGACCGACTCGCTGAGGTGCGCTGCGGCCTTGTCGGTGATCAGGTGGACGCGCACACCCCGGTCGTCGGTGCCGGTGAAGGTGTCCAGCTCGCGGCCGAAGGAGTCCAGGGCGTCCTCGGTGAGGTAGACCTCGACGACGTCACCGTCGCGCAGTGCCGAGATGACGGCGTTGGACCCTTCGGCGAGAAAGCGTCCGGTCTTGCGACGCACCGGGGCCCGGTGCAGCTTCGCGGCGTTGACGATGCGGGGGGTACGCTCGCTGAACGGTTCATCTCCCATCCAGCCACGCCAGTCACTGGCCAGTGGTGCGGAGGTTTGGGACGGGGATGCCGGTGCGTCAGTCATGGAGGCCATCGTACCGCGCTGGTCGCCGGTCACCTGAACGCGCGGTCAACGACAACACCAAACCGTCACGCCTGGCTCCCCTGCCCCTGGAAACCACGAAAGCCGCCGCCCACCGTATGCGGTGGGTGGCGGCGTGGGCCTCGGAGCCAGTGACGGCCCCGGGAATCCTCGGGGGATTAGACGGACGGTGCGTTGACGTCCTGCGGCAGAGCAGCCTTGGCAGCCTCGACCAGGGCGGTGAAGGCCTGCGGGTCGTTGACGGCCAGCTCGGCCAGGTTCTTGCGGTCGACCTCGATACCGGCCAGGTTCAGGCCCTGGATCAGGCGGTTGTAGGTCATGCCGTTCTGACGGGCCGCAGCGTTGATGCGCTGGATCCACAGCTTGCGGAACTCACCCTTGCGGGCGCGACGGTCACGGAAGGCGTAGGTCTTGGAGTGGAGGACCTGCTCCTTCGCCTTGCGGTACAGGCGGGAGCGCTGGCCCCGGTAGCCGGAGGCCTCGTTGAGGATTTCGCGGCGCTTCTTCTTCGCGTTCACTGAGCGCTTGACACGTGCCATGGTGGGACGTCCTTATCTTCTAGATCGTTATGGTGCTGTAATCGAGAACGGGAAGGCTTTTATGCCTTGCCCAGCAGACGCTTCACGCGCTTGACGTCGGCGGGAGCAACGTCTTCGGTGCCCTTGAGGCGACGGGTGCGCTTGGAGGGCTTGCCCTCCAGCAGGTGGCGCCGGTTAGCCTGCTCGCGGCGCAGCTTGCCGGAACCGGTGACCTTGATGCGCTTGGCGGTGCCCTTGTGGGTCTTCTGCTTCATCGTGGATCCTTTAACTTCTTCGTGGATGGGTACTACGTAACCGCGTCAGACGCGGTTCGGCTACTTCTTGCCCTTGCGGACCGGGCCCAGCACCATCGTCATATTGCGACCGTCCTGCTTGGCGCGGGTCTCAACAACGCCGTACTCAGCAACATCATCGGCCAGACGCTCCAGGAGTCGGAAACCCAGCTCCGGACGGGACTGCTCCCGGCCACGGAACATGATGGTCACCTTGACCTTGGAACCCTTCTCCAGGAACCGGACCACGTTGGACTTCTTGGTCTCGTAGTCGTTGTCACTGATCTTCGGGCGGAACTTCTGCTCCTTGACCACGGTCTGCTGCTGGTTCTTGCGAGATTCCCGGGCCTTCTGGTCCTGTTCGTACTTGAACTTGCCGTAGTCCATGATCTTGCACACGGGCGGCTTGGCGTTCGGTGCAACCTCAACCAGGTCAAGGTCGGCGTCATAGGCCAGCTTGCGTGCATCGTCAATGCGGACGATGCCGACCTGTTCGCCGCCCGGGCCGACGAGCCGGACCTCGGGCACGCGAATCCGGTCGTTAATGCGAGCTTGAGCGCTAATGAGAACTCCTGACGTAGCAGTGGTAGAAAACTTCTGTACCGCACACTGCAAATGATTCCCCCCTACGCCGCACAGGTCGACGCACATCGGACGCACACAGCAGGACGCCCGCCTTTCGGCGGGGAACCACTGTCTGGTCCGGTTGACCCGAGCCCTGCCTCGAAAGGCGGTCTCAGGTGGGAGTTACTCCACTTGCAGCCTGACACGACGAAAACACCGTTGACAGGCGGTAGTGCGAACAACACTAACATCCTACCCCGGCTGCACAAAATCCGCTGACCACGTCCGCATGTCATCCCCGAGTGCTAGTTTTAGACCATGAACAATCATCGTGCTCCTGGGGGGAGTCCGCACGACCTGGACCGCCTCCGCACTGAACTTCACCGAGCCGCTGCGGCCCAACAAGAATCACTGAGAATCTCCATGGAGATCCTCGAGCGACTCGAGCGTCTGGAACGGGAGGACCGTGTCCAGCGGCGCGCTGCCGAACCTGCCCCGCACGGTCCCCGTCCCGGACGCTGGTCTGGCGTGTCCACAGCCGGCACCGACCATGCGCAGACTGCCCCGCCCGCAGCAGGAGGTCCGGCGACGACACCACCGGTGGCTGCGCCTGCGCCCGCGGTGCCGCCAGGGGTTCCCGCTCCCCCGCCCGAACAATCCGGTTCGTCCGGCCCAAACAGTCCGTCCGGTCCGCCGCGCAGTGAGCGCGACCGGATCACCCTCACCATCTCCATCCTCGGCGCGTCGATCACCGTCATCGGTCTGGTTTTCCTCGCCGTCCAGGCCTTCAGCCGCGGATGGCTGGGCCCCGGCATTGCAGTGACCGGTGCTGCCCTGCTGTGCCTGGCGCTGGGGATCGCGTCGGTGTCCGTGCACCGCCGACACCCGGACGGCCCCACCGCCCCGGCCCTGCTCACGGCCGCGGTACTCGGCGGATACACCGATCTCTGGGTCCTGGTGTTCGGACTGGAATGGCTGCACTCGGCGATCGGCATCGGCATGGGTGCGCTGATCTCGATCATCGGTCTCGGCCTGGCGTTCCTGTGGAACAGACAGGCACTCGCGACGACGCTTGTCATCGCCGGTGCTGCCTTCACCACCCCGGCGGCTCTGCATGTCCTGGACGCCACTGGTTCCGCCAGGTTCGAGACCATCTCCCTCGCCGTCCTCGCCCTCGTCGGCTCGGCCGCCACCTGGCGCCGCGCGTGGAGATCCACCGAGATCTCCGCCGGCGTGGTGTTCACCATCGCCGCGATCACCCTCGCCTCCGACGGCGACCTGCTGGCGCTGACCCTGCTCAGTCTCCTCGGCATCGCCACGATGACCGGGTTGTCGCTCGGTGCACCGGATCTCCCCAACTGGGTTCTGGCCATCGGACGATGGATCCCGGTCACGGTGGTGCCGGTGCTGTGCCTGCTGGCCACCGGCTCGACCTGGTGGGCACCGGGAGTGACTGCCGGGGTCGCCATTCTGATCGCCGGTGCGACCGTGGCCGTCGGGATGGGATGGTCGGCGCTGACCAATACGGCGTTGCGCCCTGCTGCTGATGTAGGCGACGCCGGCGCGACGGTGCGCTCCCTGTCCGTGGCGACCTGTTGTGCCTTCCCGACCCTGGCGGTCATCGCCCTGGCACGTCAGGATTCGGACGCTCCGGTGGCGTCGATGTTGTGGATCCTGGCCCTGCTGGCGGTGACGTCCGGGGTGATCCTGATCAGTGCCCGGCTGCCCCTGGCGGCGACCTGGACGATGCTCGGCCTGTCGGTCCTGGCCTGCCTGCCCCGCGTGATTCCCGCGTGGTTCCCGGACGAGCTCAGTGCCGATGTCACGGCAGTGACCCAGTGGCCCGTCCTGCTGGCACTGGCCGTGCCCGGGGTCCTGTCGCTGTGGCGCGCTGCCGATGTGGGGGCCACGACCGAGTTTGTCAGCGTCACTGCGGCGGCGTTGGGCGCGATGGTCACCTCGGCGATCCCTCTGATCTGCCTGAGCCTGAGCGACTCCGACGGCAGTTTCATGGCCGGCCATCTGCTCATGTCGGTGATGTGGATGGCCACCGGCGTGGCCGTTCTGCTGCACGGCAACGGCCCGGCGGGCCTGGCGATCGCGCTGGCCGCCTCAGCGAAGCTGGTGTTCTACGACCTGTCTGCCCTGTCCGGGTTGACCCAGGTCGCCGCCTTCGTCATCTGCGGCGGCATCCTGCTGGCCTCCGGGTACCTGCGGGAGAGCGGCAAGGCCACCAACAGGCAGCAGGACCTGAACGGTGACCGCGGACCCCGTCAGAACTGACATGGGCTCCGAATCGTCCGGTTCTAGAGCATCTCCTTGAGGAACTGACCGGTGTAGGACTCCTCGACCTGGGCGATCTGCTCCGGGGTTCCCTCGGCGACGACCATTCCGCCGCCGGAGCCACCCTCCGGACCCATGTCGATGATCCAGTCCGCAGCCTTGATCACGTCCAGGTTGTGCTCGATGATGAGGACGCTGTTGCCCTTGTCGACCAGCCCCTGGATCACCAGCATCAGCTTACGGATGTCCTCGAAGTGCAGGCCCGTGGTGGGCTCGTCGAGGATGTAGATCGTCCGACCGTTGGACCGCTTCTGCAGCTCACTGGCCAGCTTCACGCGCTGGGCCTCACCACCGGACAGTGTCGTCGCCGCCTGGCCGAGCCGGACGTATCCCAGTCCGACGTCCACCAGGGTGTTGAGGTAGCGGGCGATGGAGGTGATCGGCGCGAAGAACTCCGCGGCCTCGGTGATCGGCATCTCCAGGACCTCGGAGATGGTCTTGCCCTTGTAGCGGACCTCCAGGGTCTCCCGGTTGTACCGGGCGCCCTCACAGACCTCGCAGGGGACGTAGACATCGGGCAGGAAGTTCATCTCGATCTTCAGCGTGCCGTCACCGCGGCAGGCCTCACACCGGCCGCCCTTGACGTTGAAGCTGAAGCGGCCGGCCTTGTAGCCACGCACCTTTGCGTCGGTGGTTTCGGCGAAGAGGTTACGGATCTTGTCGAAGACACCGGTGTACGTCGCCGGGTTCGACCGCGGGGTACGACCGATCGGACTCTGGTCGACGCGGACCAGCTTGTCGAGTTGGTCGAGGCCGGTGACCTTGCGGTGGTGACCGGGCACCTGCCGGGCTCCGTTGAGGTCGTTGGCGAGCACCTGGGCGAGGATGCCGTTGACCAGACTGGACTTGCCGGAGCCGGAGACACCTGTCACGCAGGTCAGCACGCCCAGCGGGAAGTCCACGGACACATTGCGCAGGTTGTTCTCGGTGGCCCCGTGCACGGTGATGACCCGGTCGGTGTCCACCTCCCGGCGGGTGTCCGGCACAGCCAGCACCCGACGGCGGGACAGGTACTGCCCGGTCAGTGACTCCTCCGAGGTGAGGATGCCGTCCGGTTCACCCTGGTAGACGACCTTGCCGCCGAACTCACCGGCCCGTGGGCCGATGTCGACCAACCAGTCGGCCGTCTGGATCGTCTCCTCGTCGTGCTCGACGACGATCAGGGTGTTCCCCAGGTCACGCAGGTTGCGCAAGGTGGAGATCAGGCGCATGTTGTCGCGCTGGTGCAGTCCGATGGACGGTTCGTCGAGGACGTAGAGAACCCCGGCCAGTCCGGATCCGATCTGGGTGGCCAGGCGGATGCGCTGGGCCTCGCCGCCGGACAGGGTGGCCGCGGCCCGCGAGAGGTTCAGGTAGTTCAGTCCGACGTCGAGCAGGAAGCGCAGGCGCGCCTGGATCTCCTTGAGCACCCGGCCGGCGATGATCTCGTCACGCTTGGCCAGGGTCAACTGGTCGAGGAAGGAGCTCGCGCCCTCGATGCTCAGGGCGGAGACGTCCGAAATGGACATCTCCCCCATCCCGGACTTCACGGTGACCTGCCGGATCTCCGGACGCAGTCGGGTGCCCTCGCAGGCGTTGCAGGGCACTTCACGCATGTAGGCCAGGAAGCGTTCCTTCTGGTGCTCGCTCTCCGCCTGGTCGATCTTGCGCTGCAGGTACGGGATGACCCCCTCGAACGGCGCCGAGTACTGGCGGGAGCGGCCGTAGCGGTTGCGGTAGCGCACGGTGATCTCGTCCGGGTGTCCGTGCAGGACGGCCTTGCGCTGGGCCTTGGTCAGCACCGACCAGGACGTCCGCGGGTCGACACCCAGGTTGTCGGCCAGGGCGGCGAGCAGTTTGTCGAAGTAGCGGTGGTTGGGGCTGGAGGACCACGGAGCGACCGCCGACAGCAGCGGGGCCTCGTCGTCCGGGATAACCAGGTGCTCGTCCATCTCCAACCGGGTACCGAGACCGTCGCAGGTCGGGCAGGCACCATAAGGGCTGTTGAAGGAGAAGCTGCGTGGTTCGAGCTCGTCGATGGCCAGCGGGTGCCCGTTGGGGCAGGCCATGTTCTCCGAGAAGCGGCGGTATCGGTTGGGGTCGGACTCGTCCAGCCCGACAAAGTCGATCACCACCCGCCCATCGGCCAGTCCCAAGGCGGTCTCCACCGAATCGGTCAGGCGCTGCTTCTGCACCTCCTTGACCTGCAGCCGGTCGACGATCACGTCGATATCGTGCTTGACCTGCTTCTCCAGGGTGGGCGGGTCGGACAGCCGGTAGGTCTCACCGTCGACGAGCACACGGGAGTAGCCGGACGATGCCAGGTCCTCGAAAAGGTCGACGAACTCGCCCTTGCGGGTGCGAACGACCGGGGCCAGAACCTGGAACTTCTGGCCGGTCTCCATCTCCAGCACCTGGTCGACGATCTGTTGCGGGGTCTGCCGCTCGATACGCTCACCACACTGCGGACAGTGCGCCACACCGATCCGGGCGAACAGCAGACGCAGGTAGTCGTGGATTTCGGTGATGGTACCGACCGTCGACCGCGGGTTGCGGTTGGTGGACTTCTGGTCGATGGACACCGCCGGCGACAGGCCTTCGATGACCTCGACGTCCGGCTTGTCCATCTGACCGAGGAACTGTCGGGCGTAGGAGGACAGGGACTCGACGTAGCGGCGCTGGCCTTCGGCGAAGATCGTGTCGAAGGCCAGCGAGGACTTTCCCGAACCCGAGATGCCGGTGAACACGATCATCTTGTCGCGGGGCAGGTCGATGTCGACCCCCTGCAGGTTGTGCTCGCGTGCACCACGCACGGTCAGAATGTCAGCCACCCGGGCTCTCCTTCATCGTGAAGTCTCAGTGTGTCTTGAGTGTGTCTTCTCTGTGGGACGTTTCGTCAGGACATCCCACGGTCTCGCGACCATGCTACGTGACGACCCGGACACAGTCGAACGGATAATCGAACACTGTGGCGTTCATCTCGGTCCCCGCAGATTTCCCGGGGTCCCGGCGCACGTTCCGTGTCCGGGCCGTCCTCTACGGTGGAGTACATGACCACCGAGACCCCCACCACCGCAACCGTGACCGTGACCCGCGTCGGCCCGATGGACAACGGCAGCTACCTGATCAGCGCCGGCGGGAACGGCCTGCTCATCGATGCCGCAGCCGAACCGTCCCGCCTTCTAGACATCGCCGCCGAGCAGCAGGTGACGATCACCGATGTACTGACCACCCACCGCCATGCCGACCACGTCGGCGGCCTGACCGAGGTACTGACCGCCACCGGGGCACGGCACCACGCCTCAGCGCAAGACGCCGCCGACCTGCCGGAATCGGTGGATGTGACCTGGGGCGAGGATCCGTCCCCCGACGAGCCCCGGGAACTGACCACCTCCTCTGACCCGCTCAACCAGCTTGGCCTGCAGTATGTGATCCTGCGTGGGCACACCGATGGTGGCCTCGCGGTGATCCTGCCCGCCGAGCACGCCGCCGACGGACTCACCCATCTCTTCCCCGGCGACAGCCTCTTCCCCGGCGGTGTCGGGAAAACCGACGATGCCGAGACCTTCACCCGCCTGCTCGACGATGTCACCGCCCGCTGCTTCACGCTGCCGGCCGATACGATCGTCCACCCCGGCCACGGCGACCCGACCACGATCGGCGCAGAACGCCCCCATCTCGACGAGTGGTGGCAGCGCGGCTGGTGACCACACAGCAGCCGGGGCAGGGGTACAATTGTCGCTCTGTCACCCAAGCGTCGTCACCGAGTCCAGTGACAACACCCGCAGCCACCCCGCCGGCCAGGAGACCATGAGCACCACCGCGTCCAGCAGTACAGAGACCGCGCCGACCCCGGAGATCGACGCCGAACAGGCGACCCTCGACGAGCTGCTCTCTGTCGTCGATGAGGCCCGTGAGCGGCTCACCGACCGGCTCCGTCGCGTCCAACGCCGCAGCGCCGACATCGACCAGCCGCAGCTACTGCTGGAGCGCGACCACGAGACGGCCTCCATCAGCCAACGGATCGACGAGTACTCCGCCGCAGAGATCGGCCTGTTCTTCGGGCGCATCGACGTCGAGGACACTGAACCGGAGAACCCGGTGGTCGACGACTCCCCCGGTGGCGACGGCAGCACGCTGGACCGCCGCTACATCGGACGCATCGGTCTGCACACCAACGACGACGAGATGCGCACCCTGCTGATGGACTGGCGTGCCCCGATGGCACGCCCGTTCTACCTGGCCACCACCCTGCACCCGGAGGGAGTGCATGTGCGCCGGCACATCCGTACCCGCGGCCGCACCGTCACCGACGTGGCCGATGAACGCCTGACCGGGACCATGACCGGCGAAGACAGCGGTCGCACCGCGACCACCGCCGGTGCCGGTGCCGGTATCGGAACCACCGGTTCGGTGGCCCAGGAGAGCGCCCTGTTGCACGCGGTGAACCGTGCCCGCGACCGGCACATGCACGATATCGTCGACACGATCGTCGCCGAGCAGGATCGCATCATCCGTGAGGAGCACCGCGGAGTGACCGTGGTCCAGGGCGGGCCCGGCACCGGGAAGACCGCCGTCGCCCTCCACCGCACGGCCTACCTGCTGTACACCTGGCGCGAGCAGCTGGCGAACACCGGTGTTCTGATCGTCGGCCCCAACCCCCGCTTCCTGGACTACATCTCCCAGGTCCTCCCCAGCCTCGGCGAGACCGGCGTGGTGCTGGCCACCCCCGGCACCCTTCTTCCCGGTGTCACCACCCGACCGTTGAGCGCCGAGCCGCTGATCGGTCAGGAGGTCAAGGGGTCGGTGGAGATGCTGGAGATCCTGGCCAATGCTGTGAGTGACCACCAGCAGGTCCCGGAGGCCCCGATCATCTTCGACGTCGACAGCGTCCGCGTGTCGTTGACCCCGAAGATCGTCCGCCAGGCACGGACCCGGGCGCGTCGTTCCCAGCGCCCGCACAATCTTGCCCGTAGCCGGTTCCGGGATTCCGTGCTCGACCAACTGCGCGATACGATGGCGAACTCCATCGGTGCTGACCCGCTCGGAGGGGAGAACCTGCTGAGCCCGGCCGACATCGCCCAGCTGCGCGAGGACCTCGCCAGCGAGAGCGCCATCGCCGAGGCCATCGACGAGCTGTGGCCCGAGCTCACCGCCGAGGAGGTCCTCGCCGGGTTGTACGGCTCCCGTGAAGCCATCGACTCCGCCGCCGCCGAGTACGACGACCTCACCCGTGATGCCTTGCTGCGCGACGGAGACGGTACAGCCGGGCGGGAGACACCGGACGACTGGACCGAGGCGGACGCCCCATTGCTCGATGAGCTCGCCGAGATCCTCGGCATCGCCGGTGCCGAGGAGGCTGAGGCCGAGGAGCGTAAGCGCTGGCAGGCGAAGGTCGACGAGGCGCAGGACGCCCTGGATATCCTCAGTGGCTCGGCCTACCAGGACCTCGACGACGGCACGGATGCCGAGATCCTCATGGCCTACGACGTGATCGACGCCGAGCAGCTCGCCGAACGCCAGCGGGTGCGGTCCTCGATGTCCACGGCCGAGCGCGCCGCCGCAGACCGCACCTGGGCCTTCGGTCATGTGATCGTCGACGAGGCGCAGGAGCTCTCGGCGATGGCCTGGCGGATGATCTTCCGCCGCTCCCCCAACCGGTGGATGACCCTGGTCGGCGACCCGGCACAGACCGGCAGCCCGGCAGGTGTCGAGCACTGGTCGGATGCCCTGACCCCCTTCGTCAAGGACCGCTGGCGGCTGCGCGAACTGACCGTGAACTACCGCACCCCGGCCGACATCGCCGAGATCGCCGCCGACGTTCTCGCCGAGATCTCCACCGATCAGGACGCCCCGGAGTGTCTCCGTGACACCGGCACCGGGGTGCGCACCTATGGCCTGCGGGACGCCGCGACGGCCATCACGGATGCCGTGGCGACCGCGGGTGACGGACTGGTCGGGGTCATCGCCGTTGCTGGACGGGTCCCGGAACTGGAGGACCTGGTGCGTCTCGGGCTCACCGGTGATAGCGCCGGTTCCGACTCCGGTTCGAACTCCGGCTCCAGCCCCGACCGGATGTCTGACCAGGTGGTGATCTCCGACGTCAACGGCGCCAAAGGCCTGGAGTTCGATGAGGTCGTACTGATCGAGCCCGCCGAGATCGCCGATGCTTCACCCCAGGGCCTCAACGACGTCTACGTGGCCGTCACCCGCGCCACTCAGGGCCTGACCCTGGTCCACGACACAGACCTCCCCTGGTGAGGTCCGCCGCTCATCGTCGCTGGGTAGTCTCAGGTGCATGAGTGTCTCCCACCCTGACCGAGTCTTCCTCAATCTTGCGGTCGACCTGGCTCGTCAGGCCTGGCGCTTCGGGGATACCCCCTTCGGTTCGGTGCTCGTCGCCGCCGACGGGATGATCCTCTTCACCGACCGCAACCGGACGGTCACCGATTCCAGCCCGTTGCTGCACCCGGAGTTCACCATCGCCGAGTGGGCGGTCGCGAACCTCTCAGCGCAGGAACGGTCGGCCTGCACCGTCTACACCTCGGGTGAGCACTGTCCGATGTGCGCGGCAGCCCACGGCTGGGCAGGGTCGGGACGCATCGTCTACGCCTCCTCCTCAACGCAGTTGGCGGCGTGGATCGTGCAGGAACAGAACATGAACGCGTCCCCGATCGCCCCGCTCCCGGTGCAGGACGTGGTCCCCGACATCATCGTCGACGGGCCCGACGAGGAACTCTCCGACGAGGTCCGGCGGCTGCACCGTACTCCATTCGAGCAGGACCAGTCACTGGTCGGCGGCCGACAGCCCCGCCATGTCGACGTCCTGCACTATGACCCGGCATGGCCCGGGCGGTTCGAGGCAGAACGCGACCGGATCCTCACTGCCCTGGGAACCACGGCAATACGAGTCGAGCACATAGGCAGCACCTCCGTCCCAGGACTCGCGGCAAAACCCGTGATCGACATCAACGTCAGCGTGGAGGACGTCGACGACCACACCGCGTTCGTACCGTCGCTGACTGATGCCGGCTACGAAATCCGGGTCACCGAACCCGGGCATGTAATGTTCCGGACCCCGGCCAGCGACGTCCACGTCCACCTGTGCAACGCCGGGAGCTCCTGGGAACGTCGACACCCGCTGTTCCGCGACTGGCTGCGGGATTCCGGGCCACAGAACCTCGCCGACCGGGAAGCCTACGGGGAGTTGAAGCTGTCCCTGTCCGGGCGCACATGGGAGGACATGGCTGTCTACAACGACCGTAAGGGACCGCTGATTGCCGAGATCATGGCGCGGGCGGAGAAGTGGGCTGAGGCCACGGGTTGGCACCTCTGCCCCCAGCCTTGACCTTGTCACGCTGACAAGGTGCACGACGGGGCCATGAAGATCAGCGATGAAGCCGCGGCAGCAGGATGTTCCCCACGGATTGTGCGCTACTACCACCGCACGGGCGTCCTCCCTGAGCCGCCACGTACCTCCGCTGGATACCGCGACTACCAACTGTCAGACGTCGCCCTCCTGTTGAAACTCCGCACCCTGACGGACGCCGGCATCCCCGCCGCCACCCTGCACGGTGTGCTCACCAGGGACACGTCCGTCCGAGCCGACATCGTGCAGGACGCACTGGACAATGTCCACAAGGAGATCACCCGCCTGCACCACCAGCGGGGCCGCCTGTTCGCAATGCAAGGTGGAACCTCGGGCATCCCGACCGACATCCAGGCACTCATCACCGACCTTCGGCGATGGGTCACGGACCATGACGAGCACGGAACGCTAGCGGAACTCCTCGACCAGGACCTCCAGGGGTTGCAGCTGATGGCCGACGCAGGGGTCGCCACCCCGGAGACCTGGGAACTTCTCCGCCGAACCCTGGTCGACGAGCGGCGGCGGTCTGCGACCCTCGACGGGCTGGCGGCGTGGTCTACCCTGGCCAGCTACACCGAGTCATCCGCCTCCCCCGATTCTCCCGACTACCCCGCCGTTGCGCATCTCCGGGACGTGATGATCCGCTCCATCGATGACGGCGTCCTGGGCGGGCTCCCCGACACCCTGCTCGACGGCGACGTGCCCCTGGCGACGACGGACATCCCGACCACCGGTGCCCAGAGAACAGTCCTCACTGACCTGGTGAAACACATGGAGCCGGCGCGGAGGTCCCGGTGAGCACCCTGACCAGCGTACTGAAGTTCCTGTCCAGGCACCCTGCGGTGCGGGTGGGCAAGGCGGAGGCACGTCTGTGGCGGGGCTTCTGGTACCTCATCCGTGGCCGTCTCATCGTCCCGGATGGTGCCACGCCCATGCCCGCCACCACCGGCGTGTGGTTCCTTGCTGGTGCCATCTCTGTGGCGACAGTCATTGAGATCACCGCGGTCGAGCTCCTCGTCCCATGGAAAGAGCTGCGCATCATCCTGGCGATCGCGTCGGTCTACTCACTGATGATCTTGTGGGCGATGCTCGGGCGACAGAAAACCTACCCCCACTATCTCGACAGAGACTCCCTGGTTCTCCGGCGTGGTGGGCGGGTCCTGGCCGAATTGCCGTGGTCGATGATCCGGGACTGTGCCCGCGATCGACGTTACGATACCGACCAGGCAACAGTTGACGACGGAGTGCTGACGTTGGGCACCGGCGAGGGGACGAACATACGGATCACCCTCAACGCCGGGCTATCGGTCGCCGATCCTGACCGTTGGCCCTGGCAACGTCCCCAGCCCGTAGAGATCTCCGAAATCCGACTGTGGCTCGACGAACCCGCAGAGGCCCCGGCAGCCCTGACAGCCTCAGCCCAACTACACCGTGTGCACGATCATCACGTCGCAGTCAGACTGGCGGGCAACGTCCGCCGGCACCGAGCCGAGCAGTCGTCCGGTCAGTGAGTTGATCCCCCGGTTACCGACGATCAGCAGGTCCGCGGACTCATCGGTGACGATGCCCATCAGCGCCTCCACCGGCGAGCCCTCCTTGACGGCGGTGACCACGTCCTTCGCGCCGACCTCCTGGGCCGCTGCGACGGCGCTCTGCAGGTTCTCGTGGGCGGGGTCGTCCCCCACCACCGTCTTGGAATCCATGCGCACGGCCTTCACCGCTGCATCAGCATCCCGGTAGTACGCGCAACCGATCACGAGACGGGCATCGAAGGCTGCGGCCAGCGCCGCTGCCCGACGTACCGCCAGCAGGGACGACTCCGAACCGTCCGTACCGACGACGATGGTCCCGTAGGTGGTGAACTCGCTCACTGCCATCCCCTTTATGGTGCTCTTTGTGGTGTTCGTGTGTCTCCGGAGGTTATCCGTTCCTCCCCAAAGACTACCGCAC
>NZ_JBQQOC010000028.1:0-31353 GCF_052264515.1 Candidatus Corynebacterium faecigallinarum | reverse complement strand
CTGGACCGTGACATCCCGCCCCGGCGCCCGGGTCGGGCACGGCGTGGGGGCGCGCCGCCGCGCACCCCCCGCCCCCCCGGCCCCCCCCCCCCCCGCCCCCCCCACCACGCCGGCATGTAGCCGGTGCAACACCGGGATCACACCAGCACGTAGCCGGCGCCATACCGGCTCGAGCAGGGTGCGCTACCCCAGCTTCGCGGCGATGATCTGGTTGACCTGCGCCGGATCCGCCTTGCCACGGGTCGCCTTCATCACCTGGCCCACGATCGCACCGGTGACCTTCTTGTTGCCGGCCCGGTACTTCTCCACGATGTCCGGGTTGGCCGCCAGGGCGTCCTCCACGGCCTTCTCGATGGCACCGTCGTCACGGACGACCTCCAGGCCGCGCGCGGCGACGACCTCGGCGACCGTACCCTCCCCCGCCAGGACACCGTCGACGGCCTGGCGGGCGAGCTTGTTGGTCAGCTTGCCTTCCTTGATCAGACCGACGACCTCGGCAACCTGCGCCGGGGTGATCGGCAGGCCCTCCAGGTCGGTTCCGGCCTCGTTGGCTTTCTGTGCCAGGTAGGCGACCCACCAGCTGCGGGCCTCGGCCGGGGTGGCACCGGCCTCGACGGTGGAGATGATCAGGTCCAGCGCCCCGGCGTTGACCAGGTCCCGCATCTCCTCGTCCTTGAGACCCCACTCCTCCTGGATGCGGGCGCGTCGGATCCACGGCATCTCCGGTAGCGTCTCACGAATCTCCTCGACCCACTCGGACGGGGCGAGCACCGGGGGCAGGTCCGGGTCGTTGAAGTAGCGGTAGTCCGCCATGGTCTCCTTGACGCGGCCCCGGGAGGTGCTGCCGTCGGCCTCCTGGTAGTGGCGGGTCTCCTGGATGATCTCCACACCGTTGACGATGCAGGCGGCCTGACGCTGCATTTCGAAGCGCACGGCCTGCTCCACCGACTTCAGCGAGTTGATGTTCTTCGTCTCGGTCCGGGTACCGAACTCGGTGGTGCCGTTGGCACGCAGCGACAGGTTGGAGTCCACCCGCATCGAGCCCTGGTCCATGCGGGCATCCGACACCTCGAGAGCCTTGACCAGCTCTCGCAGCGCGGTGACATAGGCGCGGGCGATCTCCGGGGCACGTTCCCCGGCACCCTCGATGGGCTTGGTGACGATCTCGATCAGCGGGATCCCGGCGCGGTTGCAGTCCACCAGGGACGCCGTCGCGCCGTGGATGCGTCCGGTCGCACCACCGAGGTGGGTGAGCTTGCCGGTGTCCTCCTCCATGTGGGCGCGCTCGATCTCGATGCGCCACTCGGTACCGTCGTCCAGGACGATGTCGAGGTAGCCGTCGTGGGCGATGGGCTCGTCGTACTGGGAGATCTGGTAGTTCTTCGGCTGGTCCGGGTAGAAGTAGTTCTTCCGTGCGAAGCGGGAGTACGGGGCGATATCGCAGTTGAGGGCCAGGCCGATCTTGATGGCCCATTCCACACCCTGACGGTTGACGACCGGCAGAGCGCCGGGAAGACCCAGACTGCAGGGGTCGACGTTGGTGTTCGGGTCGTCGCCGAATTCTGCGGAGGACGCGGAGAACATCTTGGTCCGCGTCGCGAGTTCAACGTGGACCTCCATCCCCATCACGGGGTCGAAGCGCTCCAGCACCTCGTCATAGTCCATCACATCATCGGAGTAATCGTTCACCACGGCAGTCATGTTGTCCCAGTCTAGTTCACGTTGGTTGAGCTGTCGGCAGCAGTGCCCGGTGCGTTCTCCGGCGCGCTGTGAGGTGCGTTGCCCGCCACTCCCCGACGCTTGTCGGCGGCCCGGCACAGTGCGGCGAACACCGCTCCGGAGAGGTTGTGCCACACCGAGAAGATCGCACCGGGCAACGCGGACATCGGCTCCATGTGTTGGGCGGCAAGTCCGGCCGCCAACCCGGAGTTCTGCATACCGACCTCGATGGCCATGGTGCGGCGGGTGGACACCGGCTGGCCGGTGATTTTGCCGGCGCCGTAGCCGAGTGCAAGACCAAGGAGATTGTGCATCATCACGGCGACCAGGACGAGCAGTCCGGCCTCCAGGAGGTTGTCCCGGTTGCCGGAGACCACGATGGCCACGACGACAGCGATGGCGACCACGGAAATCCACGGCAGTGCGGGCAGCAGGCGGTCGACGATACCCGGCAGCAGCAGGCGAAGGACCAGGCCTGCGACGACGGGCACGAGGACGATCTTGACGATGTCGAGTGCCATGGCACCACCATCGAGCGGCATGTATTCGCCAGCGAGCCACAGGGTCAGCAGCGGGGTGAGAAGCGGTGCGAGCAGAGTGGACACCGAGGTCATCGCCACCGACAGGGCCAGGTCGCCGCGTGCCAGGTAGGACACGACGTTGGAGGCGGTGCCACCGGATGCGCAGCCGACCAGGACCACGCCGGCGGCGATGGCCGAGGGCAGTCCCAGGACCCAGACGACGAACAATGCGGTCAACGGCATGATCACGAATTGGGCGATCACACCGATCAGCACCGGGAGAGGGCGCTTGACGACCAGGGCGAAGTCGTGGGGCTTGAGGGTCAGGCCCATGCCGAACATGATCAGGCCCAACAGCCAGTTGACCCAGCCGGAGGTGGCCGAGGCGAGGTCGTCACCGCCGAAGAAGCCGACGACACCGCCGATGATCACCAGGATCGGGAATCCGAGGGTGGCGATGTAGGCACTGCGGTCCTGGGCGGGGGACTCTGCAGTCGGAGAGGACGGGGAAGAAGACACGGTACGGAGCTACCTTTCACGGCAACATCGGCCACGGGGTGTGACCTGAAGTAGATGACTTTCGCGGTGAGGCACACCTTACAATCCGCCGTTTCCCTCCGGGCCACCTCCCCCGAACCCGATGACCCAATGTCTACACAAGTCTCCACATGCCTCCACACCCCCTTGACCTGTAGCCCCTCCAGGGCCATAGTTAACGTACAAGTTAATTAAGGAGTTGGTTATATGGAGTCAGAGGAGCGCCTGTCGCTCCTGTTCTCCGCACTGGCCGATCCGACCCGCCGGGCGATCCTCGCCCGCCTGTCACGCGGACCGTCCAGCGTCGGCGACCTCGCCGCACCGTTCGATATGAGCGCACCGGCGATATCCCGGCACCTCAAAGTGCTGGAGAAGGCAGGACTCATCAGCCGCACCACCAAGGCGCAGTGGCGCACGATCGACATGGACGCCGAACCACTTGACGAGGTCACCGCGTGGATCGACAAACAGAAGCGCGAATGGAACCTGCGCTTCGACGCCCTGGACGCCCACCTGGAGACGATGAAGCAAGAACACCACCACGATCACCACGAGAAGGAGAAGAACGATGACCACCCCTGAATTCACCATCACCCGAACCTTCAACGCCCCCCGCGAACTGGTCTGGAAGGCCTGGACCGACAAGTTCGAACTCGCCCACTGGTTCCACCCGATGGGTGTCACCGCAGAGTCCGTGTCGGTCGACCTGAGGGTCGGCGGGCGCTACCGCTACACCATGGTCAACGAGTCCACCGGCGAGGAGTACCCCACCGGAGGCGAGTACCTGGCGATCAACCCGGTCGAGAAGCTCGTGTTCAGCTGGGGCCACCCCGACGCCCCGGTCGAGGGCACCCCGGTGATCACCCTGGACCTCGCCGAACGCGGGGACACCACCGAGATGACCTTCCACCTCAGCGGTATCGCCGGCGTCCCCGGCGACGCCCACGTCTACGACGGGTGGGACGAGGCGCTCACCAACCTGGAGAACGCCCTGGCCACTGCGTGAACAGAAGCTGCGTGACCTGAAGCTGCGTGACCGGAAGGTCAGCCGATCAGCGCCGCTGCGGACTCGTAACGGTGCTGCGGCACCACCTTGAGGTCACCGACCGCCTCGCCGAAGGAGACCGGTTCGATCTTCTCCCCGTGCAGGGCGACCACCGTGCCGGTGTCCCCACGCAGCGCCGCCTTGGTGGCGTGCACCGCATAGCGGGTGGCCAGCACCCGGTCGAAGGCTGTCGGGGTACCACCACGCTGGATGTGACCGAGCACAGTCGAGCGCACGTCAGTGTCCAGCCGGTTCTCGATCTCGTGGGCGATCTTCGCGCCGATGTCGTCGAACTTCTGGTGGCCGAACTGGTCGATCGCCCGCTCGCCGATCTCCATCGTCCCCTCGGCCGGGAGGGCGCCTTCGGCGACGACGATGATCCCGTACTTCTCCCCCAGCTGGAAACGTCGGGCCATCCGACGGCATACGTCGTCGATGTCGAAGGGGACTTCGGGGATGAGGATGTCGTGTGCCCCGCCGGCCATACCGGCGTGCAGCGCGATCCAGCCGACATGGCGCCCCATGACCTGGACGATCATCACCCGGTTGTGGGATTCCGCGGTGGTGTGCAGCCGGTCGATGGCGTCGGTGGCCACGGCGACGGCGGTGTCGAAACCAAAGGTGTAGTCGGTGGCGTTGACGTCGTTGTCGATGGTTTTCGGGACACCGACCACCGGGATGCCGTTGTCGTGCAGCCACTGGGCACCCTTGAGCGTTCCCTCGCCGCCGATGGCGATGAGCACGTCGATCTCTGCGTCGGCGAGGTTCTCCTTGATCCGGTCCAGGGAAGCCTTGAACTTCTCCGTCTTCAGCCGTCCGGTGCCCAGGATGGTGCCACCGCGGAGGAGGATCCGGTCGATGTGCTCGTCGTCGTAGAGCTGGATGCGCCGGTCCTCGACCAGCCCCTGCCAGCCGTCCTCGTAGCCGATCACCGTCGCACCCCGGTTGGCGGCGGTCCGCACCACTCCCCGGATCACGGCGTTGAGTCCGGGGCAGTCCCCGCCACTGGTCAAGATCGCGATACGCATGGGACTGATCCTAGTCGGCCTCAGGCGGGGCCGCTTCCTTCCCGTGCGGCGTGCAGGTTGTTGCGTGACATCAGCGAGGCCACCACACCGACGAGCATCATCGCCGCCGGTGCAAGTACCGCCAGGCCAAAGGCTGTGCCCGGGTCGGCGTCGGGCTGCCCCAGTCGCCACTGCATCAGTGCGCCGACCACGGCCACCCCCACCACCGAACCGAGCTGGCGGGTCTGGTTGTAGACCCCGGAACCTGCCCCCATCTGGTGGAAGGACAGGTCGCGCATCGTCGAAGCAGAGTTCGGTGCCCAGACGAAGGCATTGCCCACCCCCAGCCCGACCAAGGGGATCACCGTCCAGTAATGGTGGATGCCGGAGGCCATGACCACCGTCATCCCCACGATCGACAGGGCCATCATGGCGAAACCGAAGGCGCCCAATCCACGGGAGCTGTACTTGTCGGTCATCCGGCCGACGATCGGCGACAGGATCAACGACGTCACCGCCTGTGGTGCCAGCATCAGCCCGGCGCCGAGCGGATCCAGTCCGTGGACCTGCTGGTAGTAGAGGGTGAACGGCAGCGGGACGCTGGCCACGGTGAAGCCCATCCCGACGATGCCGATATTGCCCAGGGAGAAGTTCCGCACGGTGAACAGGCTCAACGGCATCAGTGGGTCACGGCCCCGGCTCTCGGCGACGACCTGTTGGCGGACGAACCAGATGAACAGTGCCAGCGACACCGCCATCATTCCCCAGATCCACCACGTCCAGTGCGCGTTCTCACCCTGCTGCAGGGCGAATACGAGTAGGAAGACCGCGGCGACCGACAACAGGATCGACAGGGTGTCGATGCGCCGGGCCGACGGCGGGAACCGCGGCACCCACATCACCACCAGCGCGATCGACACCACGCCGATCGGGATGTTGATGAAGAAGACCCACTCCCAGCCGATGGTGCTGGTGATCACCCCGCCGAGGATCGGCCCCAGCAGAGTCGAGAGTCCAGCGGTCGCACCCCACACACCCAGCGCCGAGCCACGCTTGGCCCGCGGGAAGATCCGGTTGATCACCGCCATCGTCTGCGGGGTCAGCATCGCCGCACCGAGTCCCTGGACCGCGCGTGCGGCGATCAGCTCCGGCATGCTGTCCGCCAGTCCGCACCACAGCGACGAGAGGGTGAAGACGGCCATGCCCACGCAGTAGACGTTCTTCGGGCCGAAGCGGTCGCCGAGGCGCCCGGTCACCAGCAGTGGCACAGCGAAGGTGAGCAGGTAGGCAGAGGTCACCCAGACGACCTCGTTGTAGCTGGCGTCCAACTCCCGCTGGAACACCGGTGATGCCACCGCCACGATCGTCTGGTCGAGCAGGATCATGAAGAACCCGGTGCACAGCGCGAAAAGTGCTGGCCACGCCCGGTTCGCCGGCAGCGGCATCTGCGGGTAGCGGGGATCCGTGCGTTCAGCGGAAGTGTCAGTCACGAGAATCCAGTCTGCCACGTCCTGCGTCTCAACGGACCCCTAGACTCCCAGGAGTCGGCGCAGTTCCGGCAGCGCCTCCCGGAACGGCGGGATCAGCGGAAGCTCCTCCACCTCGTCGATGGGGCACCATGCCAGGTCCGCGCTCTCCGCAGTGGGAAAGAGATCGAGCGGGGTCGCCGCGGTCCCCAGCACCGTGGTGTAGGTCCACTCGGTCACCGTCTCGTCCGGGGTTTCCCAGCACAGCTGCCCGTTCATCGTGGTCACCAGCAGGTTGCCGGTCTCCGGATGGCGGACGCGGTGGTGACGGATCGCATCCAGCAGGGAACTCCCCCTCGACACCGAGTCGGTCACCGGGGCGGCCAGGGGCATCTCTTCCTCGGTCAACGGCACACGGACCAGGACATGGGTCAGCTCGGCACGCGCGGTCACCAGGGATTCGGTGACGGTGACATCGCCCGGGTCGACCCCGGTCTCCTCCTGGGTCTCCCGCAGCGCAGCGGACTCCGCGTCCTCCCCGACCTCCACCGCCCCACCGGGAATCCCCCAGGTGCCGCCGAAGTTCGTCCACGCCGCGCGGTGCTGGACCAGCAGCAGGGTGGTGTCGTTCTCCCTGGTGGTCAGGAAGAGTCCGGCGGCGCCGAGGGTGCCCCAGCGACGCACGCCGTCAACGCCTACCGCCCAGCCGTCTCCGTGGATCTGCTGTGTTGCCATGTCCGCGAGAGTACCCCCGTCAGCGGATGTGGTGCCGGAGCCGGAGCCAGAATCGGATCCGGAATCGGATCCGGATCTGGAACTAGTGTCGGCCAGCCTCGTAGGCGGCACCGACGCGGTAGAGCCGGTCATCGCCGTGGGCCGGACCCATGATCTGCAGGCCGACCGGCAGACCGGTGTCGGTGGACAGCGGGCCCGGTACCGACATGCCGCACACGCCGGCCAGGTTCAGCGGCAGGGTGCACAGGTCGAAGAGGTACATCGCCAGCGGATCATCCGCCTTCTCCCCCAGCGCGAAGGCCGTGGTCGGGGTGACCGGGGACACCAGCACGTCGACCTGCTCATAGGCCTTGGCGAAATCCTGGGCGATGAGGTTGCGGACTCGCTGCGCCTGCAGGTAGTAGGCGTCGTAGTAGCCCACCGACAAGGCGTAGGTGCCCAGGATGATGCGGCGCTTGACCTCCGGGCCGAAGCCCTCGGCGCGGGTCATGGACATGACCTGGTCGGCGGAGTGGTGACCGTCGTCGCCACGGCGCTGACCGTAGCGCATGCCGTCGAAGCGGGCCAGGTTGGAGCTGACCTCACACGGCAGGATCAGGTAGTAGGCGTTCAGCGCGTACTCGAAGCTCGGGCAGTCGACCTCGACGATCTCCGCGCCCTGGCTGGTGAGCTGCGCCAGGGATGCCTGGT
Source organism: Candidatus Corynebacterium faecigallinarum (assembly GCF_052264515.1). Taxonomy (NCBI): domain Bacteria; kingdom Bacillati; phylum Actinomycetota; class Actinomycetes; order Mycobacteriales; family Corynebacteriaceae; genus Corynebacterium; species Candidatus Corynebacterium faecigallinarum. The sequence goes on along the minus strand of NZ_JBQQOC010000028.1, from coordinate 23,633 downwards.
AGCTCTCCTGGACGCCGGACTGCATGCCCTGGACGTCCTGCAACTGCTTGACCACACCGATCTTCACGCCGGAGAGGTCGCCGTTGGAGCCCTGACGGGCAGCCTCGACGACCGGGGCGACCGCACGCTGCGAGGATGTCGAGTCGTTGGCGTCGTGGCCGGCGATGACCTCGTGCAGCAGTGCGGTGTCCAGCACCGTGCGGCCGGTGGGGCCACCCTGGTCCAGGGAGGACGCACAGGCCACGAGTCCGTAACGCGACACGGTGCCGTAGGTCGGCTTCACGCCGACGGTGTTGGTCAGCGCTGCCGGCTGGCGGATGGATCCCCCGGTGTCGGTACCGATCGCCAGCGGCGCCATACCCGACGCCAAAGCGGCCGAGGAGCCACCGCCGGAGCCACCGGCGGTCCGGCTCAGGTCCCAGGGGTTGTGGGTGGGACCGTAGGCGGAGTTCTCGGTGGAGGAACCCATGGCGAACTCGTCCATGTTGGTCTTGCCGAGGATCGGGATGCCGGCCTCACGGATCTTGCGGGTGACCGTGGCGTCGTAGGGGCTCATGTAGCCCTCGAGCATCTTGGACGCACAAGTGGTCGGCGCATCGGTGGTGGTGAAGACATCCTTCAGCGCCAGCGGGACACCGGCCAGCGGGGAGGCCACGTCACCGGCGGCAATGTCCTTGTCGACCTGTTCGGCGGCGGCGAGTGCCTCATCGGCACCGACGTGCAGGAAGGCGTGGACGTCTCCGTCCACGGCACTGATGCGGTCGAGGTGGGCGCGGGTGGCGTCCACGGAGCTGATGTCGCCGGTGTGGATCTTCTCGGCCAGGTCGGCTGCGGTCCAGGTCGTCAGGTCCGAGTCGTCCCGGGCCCCGACGGTGTAGGTCGTAGTGTTCACGTCACTCATTTCGCTGTCGTCTCGTCGGGTTCTACTCGCCCAGGATCCGGGGAACCTGGAAACGCTGCTGGGCCTGCTTCGGCGCCTGGTCGAGGGCCTGTTCGGCGGTCAGCGAGGTCTGCGGGACGTCCTCACGCATCACCGACACCGCACCGTCGACGTTCTGGGTCGGGTGGCTCAACGGCTCCACGCCCTCGGTGTCGACCTCGCGCACGGCGGCGACGGTCTCGACGATATCGTCGATCTGACCGGCGTAGTGGGCGATTTCTTCCTCGCTCAGGTCGAGGCGGGCGAGCCGGGCGAGGTGAGCGACCTCGTCACGTGAGATCTCGGACACTGATGGGTCCCCTTTTCGTGTTCGCAGTATGTACCCCGACCACTCTAGTAGCACCCGCGTCCAAGGGGTACGCTTACCCCGGTTCGCTACACTTGTGGCGACAGGTCGCCGTACGGTCCACCGGGCCGACGATGACCACCTCTTGTCCACTGAATGTCCACTCAACCCACAAAATCCGAGGTCACTCTTGTCCTACCTGATGCGCGTCCGTCTCCCCGATGTTCCCGGAACCCTGGGACTCATCGCCGCTACCCTGGGCACCATCGACGCGGACATCCGGAGCGTGGACGTCGTCCAGCACGACGAGGAGGGGATGGTCGTCGACGACATCGTCGTCGATCTCCCTGCCGGACGGTTGGCGGACGCCCTGATCAGCGCAGCCCAGGAGGTCGACGGTGTCTACGTCGACTCGATCCGGCCGTTCTCCGGGACTGTGGACCGCCGGGGCCAGATCAGCCTGCTGGCGGAGGTCGCGCGGCACCGCCGGCGTCCGACCGAGTCGCTTCAGCGGCTGATGGACGCCCTGCCGAAGACGATGTCGGTGCAGTGGTCGGTGATCCTCGGTGCCGATGAGAGCACCCGGCGCATCGCCGCGTCCTCGTCCGCCCCGGAGGACGACGGTCGGGTGCTGTCGGAGACCCCGGTCACCGCGCCGCGTGCATTGACCGACCGGGACACCTGGGTGCCGGAGAGCTGGACGGTGATGGACTCTGCGCTGGCTGCCACCCCGCTGCGCGGCACCGGCTACATCCTGATCGTGGGGCGTCCCGGCGGCCCCGATTTCCTCCTGTCGGAGATCGAGCACCTCGGCGAGGTTGGCGAGATCCTCGGCGCCTTGCTGAGCTGATCCGACAGGACGCCGGACGGCCACTGTTCCCGCCTGCACAGTGGCCGGCCTGCTACTCCCCTGACGGCGCGAGGAAGAGCTGGTAGGAGGGGTTGTCGGTAACCTCGGCGAAGGGGAAGCCGAGGGCGGACAGGTGCTCCTCGAAGTCGGTGGACCGGGCGTCCTCGAAGGCGGCTAGGATACGTCCGTAGTCCATGCCCTGGCTGCGGTAGTGGAAAGCGGTGATGTTCCAGTTGGTGCCGAGCACCTCCAGGAAGTGCACCAGCGCACCAGGGTGCTCCGGGAACTCGAAGGAGAACATCCGCTCGTCGACGAACGCCGGGGGCACACCACCGATCATGTAGCGGATGTGTTCCTTGGCGACTTCGTCGTCGGAGAGGTCGACGACGTCATAACCGGCTCCGGCCAGGGCATCGGCGATGGCGTCCCGTTCGTCCTTACCCTCCTTGAGCTGGACACCGACGAAGATCCGGGCGGGCTGACCGGTCGCACCGTCGCCGTCGCCGCTACCGGGCTGACCACCGTCGCGACCGTCGACACGGTAGTTGAACTCGGTGACCATCCGGCCGTTGAGCACCTCACTGAAGCGCAGGAAGGCCCCCTGTTCCTCGGGGATGGTGACCGCGAAGATCGCCTCGCCACCTTCGCCGAGCTCTGCGCGCTCGGAGATGTAGCGCAGGGTGTGGAAGTTGAGGTTCGCACCGGACAGGACGTTGACCAGTGTCTCGTCCTGGATGTCCTTGGCCGAGGCGTATTTCTTCAGACCAGCCAGCGAGACCGCCCCCGCCGGCTCGGCGATCGCCCGGTTGTCGTCGAAGAGGTCCTTGATCGCCGCGCTGATCTCGTCGGATGTCACCGTGACGACCTCGTCGAGGTAGTCACGGCACAGGCGGAAGGTCTCGGTACCGATCTTCCGGACGGCGACACCCTCGGCGAAGAGGCTGACATGGTCGAGTTCCACCGGCTCGCCAGCCCACAGGGCGGCGGTGAGGCAGGCGGATTCCTCGGGCTCCACACCGATGACCTGGATTTCCGGGTTGAGTTCCTTGATCAGCACGGCCACTCCGGCGGCCAGGCCACCGCCACCGACCGGCACGAAGACCCGGTCGACGTGCCCGGCCTGGAAGATCTCCAGTCCGATGGTCCCCTGCCCGGCGATGACCGCCTCGTTGTCGAAGGGCGGCACGTACTCGAGCCCCTCCTCCTCGGCGAGCTGGCGGGCCCGGGCCTGGGCGGCGTCGAAGTTCTCGCCGTGAAGGACTACCTCACCGCCGAAGCCGCGGACGGCGTCCACCTTGATCGAGGGGGTGGTCACCGGCATGACGATGACCGAGCGGATACCGAGTTCCTGGCCCGACAGCGCCACACCCTGGGCATGGTTGCCTGCCGAGGCGGTGACCACACCGGGGCAGCCCCGCAGCTGGGACATGCGGTTGAAGGCACCGCGCAGCTTGAAACTGTGCACCGGCTGGAGGTCCTCACGCTTGACCAGCACACGGTTGCCGGTGCGTTCCGACAGCCCGGGCATCGCCTCCAGCGGGGTGTGCCTCGCGGCGCGGTACACGGGTGCGGCGACAATGTCCCGCAGGTACTCCGCCGATGTCTTCGGGGTCGCCGGGGCTTCCGGGGTGTTCGGGGTGTTCGCTGCCGAGTTAGCCATAGTGCTTCATCGTACTGAAGGGTCCCGCTCAGGCCTGCAGCGGCCAGGAGGTGTTCACTGTCGCTGCACGTTCCGGCTTGCCCTGGTTCTCGAAGTACTCCTTGAGACTGGACTGTGTCTCGTAGTGCCAGGTGGCCTGGTTGACCATGAGGTCGTCGGAGGTCATCTCGGTGATCTCCGGGTAGGCCCGCGCCAGTTTCCAGGCCACGCGGGCGGCGGCCAGGGCGTCCGCGGTCGCCTCGTGGGCGTTACCCAGGGTGACCCCGTAGTGCTCACAGACCCGTTCGAGCTGACGCCCACCCTTGCGGAAACGGTCCTTGGCCTTGTCGATCACCAACGGGTCGACCACCGGGCCGTCCACGGTGAACGTGGGCTCCAGGGAACGCAGCACGGTGAGGTCGTAGCAGGCGTTGTACACGACCAGGGTCGCCCCGGCCTTCCACCCGTCCCGGATGCGCTGGATGGTCTCGGCAAGGACCTCGTCATGGGGCCGACCGTGCTCCTGGGCGTACTCGGTGGAGATGCCGTGCACCTTGGAGGCCCCCTCCGGGATCGGGATCCCGGGGTCGGCGAGCATCTCCAGCTTGTCGACCTCTCGTCTGTTGATCGTGATCAACGCACTGGTCACGATGCGGGCGGCGAGCGGGTCGGTGCCGGTGGTCTCGAGGTCGAAACTCAGCAGTCGGGTCGGGTCGAAGTGTGCGGCGGTCGTCATGACTGCCACTCTATAGGCCCCCTCGGACACGAACTGTCGCAGCACAAGAGCGAACCCCGGGCATGCACGAAAACCGGCATGCCCGGGGCACGGTGGTGGTGTACGGGTCCGCGAAGGACCCGGTGGAGACTGACTAGATGAGGAAGTCGTCGTATTCCGGGGTGTCGATGGCCAGGGCCTCATCGTCACCGAAGAGGTAGTAGCTGGCACCGGAGGTCATCTCGGAGATCTCTTCACGGCTCAGGAGGTTGAACATGGCATTGTCCTTTCGGTCGAACACGTCTCTCGGTCGGACACGTGGCACATCTGGCGGATGTCGTGGTGACAAAACTAGATCGCCGACAAACGCAGCTCCACCCCTCAGCCGTCGATTGACCCCGATACTTTCATCCTCGGTTCCCTGTTATCGCTGGACACCCAGCCAACCGCAACTGAAATATGTATATCAAGCGGCAAGAAACCTACCCCCACCTGCTGTGATGCGGAACACACCACCCCCGACCACTGTGGGTAGAAACTCACCTACTGACAGAACAATCCACCCCCACCGCAACGTCCGGACATCGCGTCCGACCCTCCCGCTAGACTGGTCACCGTGACCGAGACACCCCCTGAGACTTCAGCTGAGACTGCTGCCGACACGTCCGCCGAGAGCCACAGCGAGCGCTGGTCGCGTCTGGCCGGCGAGGTCCGCCGTCACCGTGAGCTCTACTACTACGAGGCACCGGAGATCTCAGACGCGGACTTCGACACACTGCTGCGGGAGCTTACCGCCCTGGAGACCGAGCACCCGGAGGCCGTCGACGGCACCAGCCCCACCGAGGAGGTCGCCCCCTCCCCCGCGAACTCCCCGTTCCGCAATGTCGACCACCGTGAACAGATGCTCAGCCTCGACAACGTCTTCAGCCTGGACGAGATGCAGGAGTGGCTCGACCGCACCCCGGCACCTACCTACCTCACCGAACTGAAGATCGACGGCGCCTCGATCAACCTGCTCTACATCAATGGTCGCCTCGACCTGGCGCTGACCCGTGGCGACGGGTCCACCGGCGAGGACGTCACCCACAACGCCCGCACCCTGGACGACATCCCCGACCAGCTCACCGCCTCCGAGGAGTTCCCGGTGCCGGAGCTGGTCGAGATCCGCGGCGAGATCTTCATCACCGTCGAGGACTTCGCCACCATGAACGCCGACAGGCAGGCCGAAGACAAGAAGCTCTTCGCCAATCCGCGCAATGCTGCGGCCGGGGCGATGCGGCAGAAGAACAGCGAGGAGACCGCGAAGCGTCCGCTGCGGCTGATCTGCCACGGGCTCGGCGCCCGCGAGGGTTTCGCCCCGACCAGCCAGCACGACGCCTACCGCGCCCTGGAGTCCTGGGGCCTGCCGGTCAGCCCCTACACCCGGCAGGTGCACACCGCGCAGGACGTGCTGGACGCCGTCACCTACTGGGGCGAGCACCGCCACGACGCCGCCCACGAGATGGACGGTCTGGTGGTGAAGGTCGACGATGTCTCAGAGCAGCAGGACCTGGGTGCGACCAGTCGTGCCCCACGCTGGGCGATCGCCTACAAGTACCCGCCGGAGGAGGCGGTCACCACCCTGGAGTCCATCCGGGTCGGGATCGGACGCACCGGCCGGGCCACCCCGTACGCGGTGATGACACCGACCTACGTCGCGGGATCGACGGTCACCATGGCGACGCTGCACAATGCCACCGAAGCTCACCGCAAGGGAGTCCGCCTGGGCGACCGGGCGATGATCCGCAAGGCTGGCGAGGTGATCCCCGAGGTCCTGGGCCCGGTGGAGTCGTCGCGCACCGGCGATGAGCGGGAGTACGTCTATCCGTCACTGTGCCCCGAGTGCGGCACTCCCCTAGCCCCGACCAAGGAGGGCGACGCCGACTGGCGGTGCCCGAACACCCGTTACTGCCCCGGACAGCTGCAGAACCGGCTGAACTACCTCGCTGGACGCGGCGCCTTCGACATCGACGCCCTGGGTGAGCGTGCCGCCCACGACCTCATCGCCTCCGGCGTCCTTCCGGACGAGGGCCACTTGTTCTCCCTGACGGCCGATGACCTGACCACGACCAGCGCCTACACCACCAAGGCAGGGAAGCTGAACAAGCCCGGCGAGATCCTGCTGGCCAACCTCGAAGCCGCCAAGCAGGTCGACCTGTGGCGGGTGATCACCGCCCTGTCGATCCGGCACGTCGGCCCGACCGCGGCGAAGGCCCTGGCGGCGAAGCTGCAGTCCATTCCGGCGATCGACGCCGCCTCTGTCGAGGAGATGGCGGAGATCGACGGGGTCGGCGGCATCATCGCCCAGTCTGTCAAGGACTGGTTCGCCGTGGACTGGCACCGCGAGATCGTGGACGCCTGGGCATCGGCCGGGGTGCGGATGGAACAGATCGTCGAGGAGTCCGACCGTCCCGAACAGACCCTCGCCGGACTGACCGTCGTGGTCACCGGCTCGCTGGAGAACTTCGACCGGACCAGTGCGAAGGAGGTGGTGGAATCCCGCGGCGGCAAGGCATCCGGCTCAGTGTCGAAGAAGACCGACTTCCTCGTCGCTGGCGAAAAGGCCGGCTCGAAACTGACCAAGGCCGAGGACCTCGGGGTTCCCGTCCTCGACGAGGCCGGATTCGAGAAACTCCTGGCCGAGGGGCCGGACGCGGTGTGATAGTTGTAGTTCCACCGGGACAATAGCGCGAAAGTTACTGCAGTCGGTTGTACTACAGTCGACTGCAGTAACTTCCGCAATACCGGGGTCACTCCGGATTCCACGGAGGACCTGATTTCCGCATACCAAGAAACCCGCTCCATGAACTCTGCTCCACGTCCAGCTCTCGTCCCGGATGACTACCCACAGCTGGTCGCGGTGTGGCGCAGTGCGGTGCACGTCACCCACGATTTCCTCACTCCTGCACACCGGGACGCTATTGAGGCAGCGCTCATCCCCATGATCATCTGCGACTTCCCCACCGTGCCCCTGTCCGTGCGCTGACGTCGTAGAGCCCGCCTTCCCGGCCTTGCTCCGATCAGCGCGACCGCTGATCACCGGGAGGCCCCCGTGTTATTCACGAACCCCACGAATTCTTCCGTCGTCCTCGACGACCTCACATTCACCTGGCCGGACGGAACACCCGTCCTCGACCACCTCACCGCCACATTCGGCGCCGTCCGCACCGGCCTGACCGGTGCGAACGGCACCGGCAAGTCCACACTGCTCCGCACCATCGCCGGTGAACTCTCCCCCACCTCCGGGCATCTATCGGTCCCCGGTTCTGGAGAACCCGACGCAGTGGGGTACCTGCCGCAACGACTCACCCTGGACACCGATGCCACGGTCGCCGACCTGCTCGGCATCCGCGACGTCCTCGATGCCCTCGATGCAATCGAGCACGGCAGTACCGACGAAGACGACTTCGAGGCGGTCGGTGACGACTGGGACATTGGCGAGCGCAGTCTCTCCGCCCTCGCCGCCGCAGGGCTGGACGGTGTCGAGCTGACCCGACGGGTCGGCACGTTATCGGGCGGACAGACGATGCTCATCGTGGCGTCCCATGACGTCGAACTGCTCGACCTCATTGACCACACCGCCGAGCTGCATACCGGGTTGCTGACGGTCTTCGGTGGGCCGTACTCGGCTTACCGGGAGCATCTGGCGCGTCAGCAGGCCGCTGCCGAGCAGGCACTCAGTACCGCCGAACAGGCGTTGAAGACCGAGCGGCGACAGCAGGTGGAGGCACAGACCAAGCTGGCCCGCCGACAGTCGTATGCGAAGAAGGACTTCGCCAACAAGCGGCGTCCGAAACAGATCATGAACAACCGGAAGCAGGAGGCCCAGGTCAGCGCGGGCAAGCTCCGCACGGCGATGGCTGCCGACGTGGATTCCGCGCGCGCCGCTGTCGAGGAGAAGGCGTCCGCGGTCCGCCGTGACGACCGGGTCCGTATCGACCTCCCGGATCCGGGTGTCCCGGCCGGGAAGGTCATTGCCGAGCTACCGGTGGGCAAGACAGGGACTGGCGCAGTCCCCGGCACCGGCACCTTGGTCCTGCAGGGGCCGGAACGTCTCGCGGTCACCGGTGCCAACGGCTCCGGAAAGACCCTTCTGCTCGAAGACCTCGTCCACGCCCGACGTGGCGTGCTGCACACCGACCGGTTCGGTTACCTGCCGCAACGCAGTGACGACCTCGACGAGGACTCCACGGCGCTCGACGTCGTCCGTGCTGCCGCGCCGGATGTAGACCCGCAGCGGATCCGGGCGCAACTGGCCCGGTTCCTGTTCCGGCAGGACGAGGTCGACCGGCGCGTCCGCGACCTCTCGGGCGGTGAGCGATTCCGGGTCTCGCTGGCACGGCTCCTGCTGGCCGAGCCGACGAACCAGCTGCTCATCCTCGATGAGCCGACGAACAACCTGGATCTGGCGACGGTGGATGCTCTGGTGGATGCCTTGGCGTCCTACCGGGGAGCACTGATCATTGTCAGCCATGACGAGGTCCTGCTCGACCGGTTGAAGGTAGGCTCACGGGTATGTCTGTCGTGAAGATCAACGCAATTTGCGTTCCCGTCGGTGCCGGCCCCGAGCTCGAGAAGCGCTTCGCCGCCCGTGCCCACACCGTCGACTCCTCCCCCGGCTTCGAGGGCTTCCAGCTGCTGCGCCCGACCAAGGGCGACGACCGCTACTTCGTGGTGACTCACTGGGCCACCGAGGAGGACTTCCAGGCGTGGGCCAAGGGACCGGCTCGTGCGGCACACAGTGGCCCGCACTCGGGTGAGGGCAAGCAGCCGGTGGCCACCGGCGCCGACCTGCTCGAGTTCGAGGTCGTGGACTTCGATGCCATCGCAGAATCCGCAGAGTCCACGGAGTAACTCCAACGGCAACGTTCCCGACAATGGTCCGGTGGTCGACCTGGCCTACCCGTTCACCGGCAGATGGCTGGTGCAGAACAGTCCGGCCAACCGCGTCCCCAGCCACGGAACCGAGGCGTTCGCCACCTCGTACGCCATCGACTTCGTCCCCGTCGACGAGTCAGGACGTACCGCCCGGGTGACGTGGCGTGGTCTTCTGCGCCCGGAGTCCGCGGACCACTTCCCCGGTTTCGGACGCTCGGTGCTGTCCCCGGTCGATGCCGTGGTCCATTCGGTCCACGACGGGGAGCCGGACCACCCTGCCTATCGGGGGCTTCCGTCCCTCGGATACGCCCTCACGCAAAGCCGCCGGGCTGCGGCGGGGTGGAGGTCGCTCTCCGGCAACAGCATCTTTCTCCTCCCGTACTCGGCCGGAGCAGACACGCCAGCACCAGTCATCGCACTGTGCCATCTGCAACGGGGCAGCATCACCGTCCGTGCCGGGCAGCGGGTGACTGTCGGCGAACCACTCGGTGCCTGCGGGAACTCAGGGAACAGCACCGAACCCCACCTGCACGTCCAGGCGATGGACTCTCCCGACGCTGCACGTGCCCAGGCGGTTCCGCTGTCATTCGACGGCGGTCTACCGGGCAACGGCGAGATCGTGGATCTCCCTGAGCGGTGATCTCTGCTGTATGACCGTCTGCGTCAGTTCCGGTGCAGTAGCGCCGCGGCACCACGGACGGTCCGCGCCAGTTCGGCCGCCGCATTCGGGGTGAGGACATCCTCCGGGCCACCGGTCACCACCAGGTCGATCTGCGGCTTCGGGGTCTCGGTGTCGAAGGTCCACTGCTTCCAGGTACGCATCACCCGGCGCGCCAACTCTTCACTACCGGCCTTCGCCGACTCTTCATCGACCCGCCAGGCGACCGACTGACCGGCATCGATCAGCCGGGCGACATCGTCGGTGAGCTCGTCGGCCACGAGAGTGTCTGCCCCCAGGTGTGCCAGTTCCGGGTACAGGCAGCCAGCATCGAGGACAACCTGGCGGGTCTCGTCTTCCCCGTCACCGACGGAAACCCCGGTCACCTGCTCCACGAAACGCCGGTCGACGTTCACAGCGATCTCCCGGTCCACGCTCATGGTCTCGAACTCGGTGGCACCGACCAACCGCGAGGTCACTTCGGCGAAGCCCCGCTCATGGACGTGCACCACGGAAGCACCGACGGCATCGCAGAACTCGCGCACACCCTCCCCCAGTGCCAGGGCAACATCGCGGAACGCCGGACGGTCGAAGCAGAGCGGGTGCCCGCGGTACTCCACCGACGCACCGAAGGTCCACGGCCCGACGACATGGACCATCAGCCGGTCGGTCCCGGCCATGGACTCGGCGATGATGTCGGTCAGCTCATGCTGGCGGCCCAGGAAGGCCCGCATGTCCAGGGTCTTGCCCGGGGCAACCTCCCAGCCGCGGGAGTGCGAGCGCAGGTACGGTCCACCGACCAGCACACCCATGGCCGCGGTCGTCGGCAGCAGCCCCTCACCCACCGACGACTGTGGCAGGCTCAGCGGCGGGACAGCCCCGACGTCCTCGTCGACGTCACGGGTGCGGCGCGCGGCCGCGGCCAGGCCTGCCCGCAGGTCGGTGTGGGTGGTCCGGACGTCCTCCCACCAGGCGAAGCGGGTCACGCGGACTGTGCTCCGGCTTCAGCGGCCTCAGCGCCCTGCCACGGGGCGGTCGCACTGATCGTCCCGGAACCGATAAGGATGTCACCCTCGGCGTCCGGCAGGTACACCACCGCGGCCTGACCGCGGGCGACGCCGCGGAGCGGCTCATGCAGTTCCAGCTCCACGGCGGCTTCCGGGCCGTCGGACGCCGCACCGGTGAGCGTCGCCGTCGCCGGCACCACACCACCGTGAGCACGGACCTGCACCTCGCACTCGAAGGTCTCTCCGTACTTCGCCGGGTCCAGACGCTTGAGTCGGTCGGCGGTGATGTGGCCGATGCGCAGGTCGTCCTGGCGTCCGACCGTCACTGTGCCGGTCTCCGCGTTGATGTCGGTGACGTAGCGGGGACGGCCGTCGGCGGCGGGGCCGGGCAGCCCCAGTCCCTTGCGCTGGCCGATGGTGAAACCGTAGACACCGTCATGCTCGGCGAGGGTCTCCCCTTCCACCGACTTCACGATGCCAGGACGCATTCCGATCTTCGTGCCCAGGAAAGCCTGCGTCCGGCCGTCGGGGATGAAGCAGATGTCGTGGCTGTCCGGCTTGGACGCCACACCCATGCCGAGGTCCTTGGCCTCGGCACGGATGTCCGGCTTCACCGTGTCCCCGACCGGGAACATGCAGTGGTCGAGCTGCTCGTCGGTGAGGACACCGAGGACGTAGGACTGGTCCTTGTTGTCGTCGATGCCGCGGCGCATCACCCCGTCGTGCAACCGGGCGTAGTGGCCGGTGACCACCGCGTCGAAGCCCAGGGCGATGGAGCGGTCGAGCAGTGCCTCGAACTTGATCTTCTCGTTGCAGCGTAGGCAGGGGTTCGGGGTCTCACCGATCTCGTAGGACTCGACGAAGTTGTCGATGACATCGGCCTTGAAGCGGTCGGAGAAGTCCCAGACGTAGAACGGGATGCCGAGGGAGTCACAGACGCGGCGGGCGTCGGCGGAATCCTCCAGGGAGCAGCAGCCGCGCGAGCCCGCACGCACCGCCTCCGGGGACTGCGACAGCGCCAGGTGGACGCCGATGACCTCGTGGCCGGCCTCCAGTGCCCTGGATGCCGCCACCGAGGAATCGACCCCTCCGCTCATTGCCGCGACGACCCGCATGCTCTCCTGCCTCACTTCCTTCTGGTGCTGGACGACCCAATATTGGACAACCCCTCACCCTACACCGCAGGAGCACCCTGGTCACATGGCCGGAAGCTGCCCGGAGATCCTACTGGGAGACAGTCCAGGATCGCTTCAGCGAAGGTCGCGGCGACCTCGGGAACCAGGTGGAGGTTGAATGCCGGTTCGAAGAGTTCCGCCTCCAGCAGGAGGAGGCCGCGTCCGTCACTCTCGGCCGTCTCCACCATGTCGATGCGGCCGTAGAGCGGGACGGAACCGGTCACCGCACTGACGGCGTCGAATACCCGTACGGCAAAGGTCTTCTCGTCCGGAGTCGCCTCCACGATGACCGGGTGCTCCTGGTAAACCCCTCCGAGGAATCCGCCTCCCGGGGCGAGCAGCGCTCCCTTCGCGATAGCGTGGGTGAACCGGCCGCCGACAAGGTACACCGCCTTCTCCCTCCCCTCGGAGAGCTCCGGCACCTCCGCCTGGAGCATCGCCACGCCCCCGGAGGTCACGATGTCCCGGGCCAGCTCTGCCGCAGCCGGGTCGTCCGCCTCGAAGAGTCCGGTTCGCGAGGAAGCCGCACCGACCGTCGGCTTCACGACGATCCGCGGGGACGGTGCGTCCTGCTCCCCGGCGGTGTCCGCAGCGTCCTCAGCGTCCTCAGCGTCCTCAGCGTCCTCAGTGAACGCTGCGTCCACCTCTGCTGCGGTGGCGAGGTACCGCGTCGGGACGACCCCGACCCCGCGCGCCGAAAGCTCCTCGAGGTAGCGCTTGTCCATGTTCCAGCGGATCAGGGTGGCGTCGTTGTACAGCGGGACGCTGGTCGCCTCAATGGTGCGCAACCAGGCGCTGAACTCCGCGGCATGCCCGACGTAGTCCCAGGGGCTGCGGATGACCAACAGATCATAGGACGCCCAGTCGACGTCCGTGTCGCGCCAGGACACCGCCTGCGCGTCCGCGCCCCGCTCCCGCAGGGCGGCCAGCAGCGGCGGGGTGTCGTGGTCAGGGTCCTCGGGTGGGTAGTAGGACGGGTCGGTGACGATGATGCCGATACGGTTCACGTATTCTCCTCCTCAGTACGCCATACCGGCTGCACGGGCCTGATCCACCACACCCGGCAGGAGAGCGCAGAGACGGTCGATGTCCTTGTCCGTCGTCGCCGGGCCGGTGGTCAGCCTCAGTGCACCGCGGGCAGTCGGCACGTCGACACCCATGGCGGTGAGGACGTGGGACGCCCGGTTGACTCCCGCCGAGCACGCCGAGCCGGTGGAGGCGTCCACACCGGCGGCATCCAGCAGCATGATCAGGCTGTCGCCTTCGGCCCCGGGGAAGCTCGCGTGCACGTGGGAGGGCAGTGCACCGGTACCTGTGTCAGTACCGGTGTCAGTGTGAATGACCGCGTCAGGGATCGAGCGCACCACCGCAAGCAGTCGCCGCTGGTAGCCGGCCAGACGGTCATGCTCGTCCTGCATCTGCGACACGGCCTCGGCCAGTGCCGCAGCAGTACCCGCCGCTCCTTGGGGATTCACGGTCCCAGAGCGGATGCCGCGTTCCTGGCCGCCGCCGCGCAGCGGGGACTTCAACACCGCGTCGCGGCGGGTCAACAGAACGCCCACCGATTTGGGGCCGCCGAACTTGTGGGCACTGGCCGCCAACGTGGTCGCGCCCAGACCGTGGAAGTCCACCGGGAGATGACCCACGGCCTGGACGGCGTCCACGTGCACCGGCACCCCGGCAGGTTCGGCGGCGACGATGATCGGTGCCAGGTCGGTGATATTGCCGGTCTCGTTGTTCGCCCACATCGCGGTGACCACCGCATCGGTGGCCGGGTCCAGGGGCGCCTCTGGCGCACCAGGGCGTCCGGAGGCGTCCAGCGGCAACGGCGCATGTCTGAACGCAGGTCCGTCCGGCATCGGCATACCCCCGCACAGCCAGTCCGCCGACTCCCCCACCGCCGGATGCTCGGCCGTTGAGGAATGAATCACCCGCGCCCCGCGGGACGCCAGCGCACCGAACGCCAGTCCCTGCACGGCGATCGTGTCCGCCTCGGTCCCCGAGCCGGTGAAGACGACCTCGGCGCGGTCCGCGCCCAGCAGGTCGGCGATGGTCTCCCGGGCGTCCTCGACCACCCTGGACGCAGCCCGGCCCGAGGCGTACTGGCCGGCCGGGTTCAGCAGGCCTGCGGTCTCCGCCATCGCCTGAACCGCGACGTTCCGCAAGGGGGCGCTGGCGGCATGGTCGGCATAGACACGGTGGGCGGTCGAGGTCATTCGTGGTGGTCTTTCGGCAGAGAGAGCAGTCGGCGGTCGATCTCGTGCATCTTCTCGGAAATCGCCTCGGGGTCGACCCCCTTACGATAGCGGGCCGCCGCCAACGAACGTTGGGCGGCATGCAGGGAGTCACGGCGGATCTCCACCACCCGACGGGTAGCGTTCCTTGCCCGCTCCCGGCGGCGGCGTGCCTCCTCGGCATCGACTTTCGCCCCGTCCCCAAGGACCGCGTCGGCAAGGTCGTCCGAACCGTCGTCCAGTGGCGATGTCGACCGGACCACGCCGAGTCGTTCGGTGATCCGGGCAGCCTGCTCCGGGCTCAGCCTGTCCCCGATACGGCGCTCGACAACCCGCACCGCCGACTCATAGGCCTCGTCGAGCGCCTGCTCGGTGAGCTTGTCGTCGAGGTCCTGTAGATCGTGGTGCCGACGCAGATAAGAAGTCAGCGCCGGCAGCGTCAGTCCCGGGATCACCATGGTGCACAGCAGCACGACGAAAGCCACGATGGTGAACTCCGCGCGCATCGGGAAATCCGCCGGGTGCAGTGACAGCACCAGGGCGAAGGTCACCAGACCGCGCATCCCGGACCAGGTCAGCAGGATCACGTCGGTGAAGCGTACGGGAGCGCGGTAGCGTCCCTTTTTCGTCCGGTTGCGACGCAGCAGCGAAGCCATCCAGACGAACCGCACTGCGATGAGAGCCACCGAGATCACCAGCCCCCACCACAGGGGGTTGAGGTGGTCGGTGGAGTCGTCGATGACTGCGTCACGGACGTTCATCCCCATCAGACCGAAGGCCAGACCGGTGATCAGCAGCTCGGTGACCTCCCAGAACGCCGAGCCAGTCAACCGGGCGTCCGCTGCCGTGGCGTCGATGCGCGAGGTCAGTTCGACTGCGGCCACGACTACCGCGATCACCCCGGAGACGTGGATCTCCTCGGCGCCGAGGTAGACCAGGAAGGGCAGCACCCAGGTGAAGGCATTGCCGGCGACCGGGGAGTCGAGCCAGTCCAGAACCACGGCCGAGAGCCGACCGACCAGCCAACCGAGCAGCACCGCGCCGAGGGCGGCGTAGACGAAGGTACCGCCGGCCTCGATCCAGTGGATGTCGTCGTGGAATGCCGCGGCGGTGATCGCCGCGCTGAAGATCACCAGCGAGGCCGCGTCGTTGAACAGTCCTTCAGACTGCAGCGAACCGATGATCCGGCGCGGGATTCCGGCGGGCTCGGCGACGGCCTCCACGGCCACCGGGTCCGGCGGGGCGACAGCGGCTGCCAGTGCCAGGGCGGCGACCAGTCCGACCCCGGGAATCAGCAACAGCGTGATACCGGTGACCACGGCCACGGTGATGAAAACCAGACCGACCGACAGGCTGAGGATCGTGCGCCACTGGTCGCGGAACATACCCCAGGATGTCCGGCGGGCCAGCGCCCACAGCAGTGGTGGCAGGAACAGCGGGAGGATCAGCTCGGGGTCCACCTCGACGGTGGGCGTTCCGGGCACGAACATCACCGCGGTGGTGACCAGCAGGAGCACTACCGGCCACGGCAGTCCGATCCGGTCACCGACACCGACGGTGAGCACTGTGGCAAGCATCAGGCAGATGAGGACGAAGAGGGTCGTCACGGGGTCGATCACTCCTGTTGTCGGTATCTCAGGATCTCGTCAGGTCACCCAGTCTAGACGGCGACGACCCCCGACCTGCGGTGTGCATGATGCACACTGCACGACGGGGGTCGTGTCGTCCGCTCCGCCGCACCGTGGTGCGGCGGGGAGGGTGGGACGCTGTACTAGCCGCGAGCCTTGAGGGCGTCGGTGGCCTGCGGGGCGACCTTGAACAGGTCGCCGACGACGCCGAAGTCGGCGATCTCGAAGATGCCGGCCTCCTCGTCCTTGTTGACGGCGACGATGGTCTTGGAGGTCTGCATACCGGCCTTGTGCTGGATCGCACCGGAGATGCCCAGGGCGATGTACAGGTTCGGGGAGACCGTCTTACCGGTCTGGCCGACCTGGAACTTGCCCGGGTAGTAGTCGGCGTCGACGGCGGCGCGGGAGGCACCGACGGCAGCACCGAGGACGTCGGCCAGCGGCTCGACGACGTTGGTGAAGCCGTCGGTACCGGCGACACCACGGCCACCGGAGACGACGATCTTCGCCTCGGTGAGCTCCGGACGGTCAGCCTTCTCCGCCGGGGAGAAGGAGGTGACGGTCACGGCGGTCGGACCGGCGGCAGGCAGCTCGACCGGGAAGACGTTACCGGCGGCAGCCTGCGGCTCCGGGTCAACGGCACCGGCACGCAGGGTGTACACCGGGGCGGTGCCACCGGCGGTGGCGGTGACGGTGAAGTCGCCACCGAAGATGGAGCCCTGTGCGGAGCGGTCCTCGTTGATGCCGATGACATCGTAGAGGGTACCGGAGGCGACGCGGGCGCCGACGCGGCCGGCGATCTCGTTGCCGGCGGCACCGGCGGCGACGATCACCGGAACCTGGAACTGTGCGGCCAGGCCGGAGACGGCGTCGACCGAGGGGGTGACGACGAGGTCGGCGGCAGCGTCGGACTCTGCGGCGTAGATGTTCTCTGCACCGGCGGCAGCCAGGTCGGACTGCAGCTTCTCGGCGGTGCCGGGGGCGCCGACGACGACGGCGCCGACGGTGCCGAAGACGCGGGCGGCGGTGATGAGCTCGAGGGTGGAGTTCTTCAGTTCACCCTGCGTGTGCTCGACGAGTACCAGGACGTTGGTCATGGTTGTGTTTCCTTTCGCGAAAGGTTCGAGGTGTAGATCGAAATGGGTGAACTAGACGAGCTTCTGGGCTGCGAGGAACTCGACCAGCTTGTTGCCGCCGTCTCCTTCGTCGGTGATGATCTCGCCGGCTTCCTTGGCTGCCTTCGGGGCAGCGGCGGTGACCTGGGTCGCGGCGGCAGCGAGGCCGACGTTGGACGGGTCGACGCCGATATCAGACAGGGAGACTTCCTGGATCTTCTTCTTCTTGGCGGCCATGATGCCCTTGAAGACGGCGAAGCGCGGGGTGTTGGCCTTCTCGGTGACCGAGACGATGGCCGGGGTCGGGGCCTCGACGTTGTAGACGCCGTCCTCGGTGACTCGCTCACCGGTGACCTTGCCGCCTGCGACCTCGAGGGTGCGCAGGTGGGTGACGGCCGGGATCTGGCGGTACTCGGACAGCAGGCCCGGGACCGCACCTGCGACACCGTCGGTGGAAGCGTTACCGGTGATGATCAGCTCGATGTCATCGACCAGGTTCAGTGCATTGGACAGGGTCCAGGCGGTGCCCAGGGCATCGGAGCCGGCGAGGGCGTCGTCGGTGACGAGGATGGCCTCGTCTGCACCGAGCGAGAGCGCCTTGCGCAGTGCGTCCTTGGCGCTGGCGGGACCGACGGAGAGCACGACGATGTTGTAGTCTCCGCCGGCCTCCTTCAGCTGGAGTGCCGCTTCGACGGCGTTCTCGTTGATCTCGTCGAGGACCGCATCCGCGCTCTCACGGTCGAGGGTGAAGTCGTCATCAGTCAGCTTGCGCTCGGAGTAGGTGTCCGGCACCTGCTTGACCAGAACCACGATGTTCGACATTCGTAGGCCTTCCTGCTTGGTGTGCTTTTCTCGAAGTCGGAGTCTACCCGGAAGTGGCGGTGATGTTGCCCACAATCGAGCCATTTTTTTGACGCCGGTCACGGCACACCCATGCCGACCTGCAATTATCCTCGGGCTGGCCAGAAAAATATTCTTTTATCACTACCCCCGGAGGGGAGCTTCACGTCCGATGACGGCCACCGGTGTGTCGCCGACCCGCGCCACCACCACAGTCAGTGACTCGGAGCCACGCAACTTCATCTTCTTCCTCAGCTCATCAGGATCCAGGTCCACACCACGCACCAGAACCTCCAGGCGGCCACATGACAATCCCGCCAGCGCCGCCTTCAGCTTCTTGACCGGGACGGTGTCGAGGACCTCGAACACCCGCTGCCCGGGCACCAGCCCGGCACGCACCGCATCATCCAGACGGTCACCGGTGAGATAGGCGATATGCGGGTCCAGCCGCCACCAGCCCAGGCGCGCGGCGTACTGACGCACCAGTCCGGCGCGCACCACCGCGCCGTCCGGATCGAGGATGTAGCGTCCCACCTCACCGACCGCGTCGGACTCGTCCTCCGAGGACGTCACTTCACCTCGCACACCGTCGCGGAAGACCACCGCACGGCGGTCGTGGGAGGCCAGGCCGCGACTGTAGAGACAGGCCTCCTTGACACCACCGTCCACGCTGACCACGTCGACCTGGCCCCGCCACCCGCTGTAGTCGATGCCCGGGGCGCATTTGACCGCCAGGGCTGGCGCACCAGGGGCCGAATGACCGTCCTGATCCAGCCCGTAAGCGGTGAGCAGGTCCGGCAGTGGCGGGATAAGGTCCTTCGGGTCACGGATCCGGCCACGTGCGGTGCGACGCGCCGGATCGGCGACGACGACGTCCACTGCCCCGGTGGCGAACGCCGGACGTACCGCGTCGGCGCGCACCAGGACCGTGCGCGCCGCGGTCGCGGCGGTTGTGTCAGCGCCCCCGTCAGTGCCCAAGGCGATGTTGCGGGACGCCATGACCAACCGGGCCGGGTCCAGGTCCCCACCGATGACCAGAGCAACGTGGGCGGCGAGGTGCGGCAGCTCGGTACCGACCGAACACGTCACATCGGCGACCACGGCCGCTGCCGCCCCACCAGAACCGGAGGCGGCACCGGCGCCGTCATCCAGGGCATCCCGGATCACCCGGGCACGCTCGGCAGCGACCAATGACGGGGTGGCCTGCTGGGCGGAGTCACTGCAGACCCACCAGTCCGCCGGCATCTTCCCGCCGGCAGCGGCACTACGTCGCGCGGAGACCAACTCCACCAGCGCCCGGGCCCGCTCACCGTAGGCCCCCCGCAACTCGCCCACATCCCGCACGGTCGAGGACTTCGTCAACGCCAGTGCGGAGGCGGCCTCGACCGCCCCGGGGTGTGCGGCCAGCCAGTCAAGCTCGTCGCGGGTGAGACTCACTGGACCACTCCGCTCACGCCTATTCCATTCACGGTCGCTCCACTCACGAGAACGGGGACGGCGGCAGGTCTTCCGGATCCACGGCGAACTTCATCCCCGGGGCGAAGACCCGCTCCGGGTAACCGTACATCCGGGTCTCCAGCAGGTAGTACTCCGCCATATAGGGCACGTCCACGGGCTCCTCACGCACCGGATCGACCCGCAGGGCGGCGGCGAACTCCATGATCTCGTCGACACTGCGGAAGGTGTCGAGCATCTTCAGCTGCGCCCAGGTCGGTGGCATGAGATTGATCTTGCGGTTGCGCCAGCCGTCCAGCAGCGTGCCGGGACGGAACCATCCGGTGGAGGTCGCCTCCCGGGTGTCACCGTAGGCCTCCTGGCCCTCCGGCATCGCCGCGACGAAGAAGGCGGTGTCGTAGCGGATCGGCTGGCTCTCCGGGGTCACCCAGTTCGCCCAGGGACGCAGCAGGTCACTGCGCAGCTCCAGGTCGTGGGCACTGAGGAAGTCGGAGAACGCCAGCCGGTGGTTCTCCAGCTCCGCCCGGTACGGCAGATACGACGTGGTGTCCCGCACCGTCGCCGATGCCGAGGACGCATGCCCTGCCAGCAGGGTCCCGGACTCCTCGAAGGTCTCCCGCACTGCGGCACACACCAGGGCGCGGGCCACGTCCGGGGTGGTGCCCAGACGTTCGGCCCACCAGTCGGTCGACGGCCCCTGCCAGCCGATGTCCGGGGAGTCGTGGCCGTCGCCGTCGACGTCGCCGGGCATGTCGCGCTCATCGACGCCGCCACCGGGGAAGACCGTCATCTCCGCGCAGAAGCGCATCGTGCTGGCCCGCTCCTGGACATACACCTCCGGGCCGCTGAGGGTGTCCCGCAACAGCAGCACCGTCGACGCATACCGCGGAGTCACCGGAACGGTCCCCTCCGGGCCGCTGGCGGTGTCACCAGAATCCTGGGGTCCGTCAACCTTGTTGTCGTCCATGCCGTCCTCCATGCCCTCCACCTTAGCGATCTTTCACCTCAGGCCCGGTGGCTTCCACCCCGTCGGGTGCGCCGGGCGAAGTACCGGTGCTCGTCGATGGTGAGGCTGATCGGCTGGTGGTAGGCGCGGGTGAGGTTCCCGGAAGTCATCACGTCCTCCAGCAGCCCCTGGGCCACCACATGCCCTTCGTCGAGGATCATGCCATGGGTGAATCCCGGCGGGATCTCCTCGACATGGTGGGTGACCATGACCATCGCCGGGGCATCCGGGTCCGCGGCGAGCTCGCCCAGCATCGACACCAGGTCCTCACGGCCCCCCAGGTCCAGGCCAGCCCCGGGCTCGTCAAGCAGCAGCAGTTCGGGATCGGTCATCAGCGCCCGGGCGATGAGCACCCGCTTTCGCTCACCCTCACTCAAGGTCCCCCACACCTGGTCACCCAGGTGCAACGCCCCCATCTGCTCCAGGATCTCCATCGCACGGACCTCGTCGGCGGACTCGTAGACCTCCCGCCACCGACCCAAGACGTCGTAACCGGCTGAAACGACCAGGTCCAGTACCCGCTCATCGCCGGGAATCTGGTGGGACACCGCCGCCGAGGACATGCCCACCGCGGTGCGTAGCTCCCGCACGTCGGTGCGTCCCAACGTCTCACCGACGATCCGGGCACTGCCGGAGCTCGGGTACTCGCGGGCGCCGGCGATGGTCAACAGCGACGTCTTGCCCGCGCCGTTGGGACCGATGATGATCCACCGCTCGTCCACCTCCACCTGCCAGGTCACCGGGTGCAGCAGGGTGCGCCCGTCGCGGACGAGGGTGACCTCGCGCAGATCCAGGACGAGGTCCTCGTCCAGTGCGTCAGTCGTGGCCGGGGTCGAGATGATCGTGTCGTTCACATCCTCCATCGTGCCCTATCCACTCCGATCGCAGGCGCAGCACCCGGCCGGTGGGGGTATCGCCGGGGCAGAGCCAGGGGCCGGCTCAGAAGAAGGCGGAGGCCATCCTGGTTCGCGCGTCGATGACCGCGGGATCTGCCGCGTCGTACATGGCGAAGATCTCCAGCAGCCGGTCGCGGGCGGCTGTGCGCTCATCGCCGGCGCTGGTGCGGATCTGCTCGATGAGGGTGTCGAAGGCCTGCTCGCGCTCCCCCGCCAAGAGCTGCTCGTCGATGCTGTCCGCGGTCCCGGCGGCAGTGCGCTCCAGCAACAGGGCGGTGACCCGGGCCGAACGGGCCTCGTCGGCGATCTCGGCACCATTGTCTTCATCGGCGGCGGACTCGGCGATGATCCGGTCGTAGACCGACACCGCGCCGCGGTAGTCCCCCTCCTCCAGCAGTTCTGCAGCAGCGTCGAACCGCGGATCAGCACCGGAGTCGTCAGCGGAACCGGTCACACCCGCGTCCGGTGCGTCCCCCTCCGAATCCGGCAGACCGGGCAGCTTTCCGTCGACCGTGCGTACCACCGCCTCGATGAACTGGCCGATCTGCTCGGCAGGCTGCACCCCCTCGAAGCTGGTCAGGGGACGACCAGCGGCCAGGGCCAGCACCGTCGGCACCGCCTGGACCTGCAGAGCCTGGGCAATTTCCGGGGTGGTGTCCACGTTGACCTCACGGAAGACCCACTGCACCGGCACACCGTCGGCGTCCTGCGCCTCGGCCAGCCGGGTGAACTCGGCGGACATCTCACCACAGCCCTCGGCCCGCGGGCTACCCAACAGCAGCACCACGGCGACCTGGGTGGACCGGACCACGAGATCCTGTTCGAAACTCTCGGCGGTGACAATAGTAGACCGCGGGACCTTCGTGCCGGACGCCGCCTCCTCGCGGGTCCGCTCCGCGGCACGCTGTCGTTGATCGGACGCTTCCTTCAAGGCCCCCAGGTCAACGGCCCGGGAGGCGAAACGATCAGGAGTCGACGGTCCGCCAGGCCGCTGTGCGGGATAGTTCGGTGTGCTCATGTCCACCCATCCTAACCACCACCGGACACCGCCGCGGCAGACTCCCGTCCTCTATCGCCGCCTGTCATCGGTGCCTGCTATCGGCGACGCTGCCAACAGGCGGTGTGCCAGTGTCTGCGGTACTCGGCACCGGTGAGGGTGTCCGGCCACGCCACGAGGTGGGCGACACCCGGTGGGATGCCCTGGTTGCACCCCGGGCAGACGTAGTGCTTGACCGCGGCGGTAGCGCCCATCCGGCGCACCAGGTAGGTCTCGGTGCCGCCATATGCGGAGCTGGCCGACCAACCAGGCCCGTCCTCGCGCCAGGTGCCGAGGTAGGACGCACCGTCGCGCGGCAGTTCGCGTGGTGAACCGTTGCGGGTACCGCGGGAGTCCGGACGGCCGTGTCCCCGCGGCCGGTTACGTCGGGGCATGGGTTCAGTACTCCTCGGAACGAACGGCGTTAGAAGAGACGAAGCTCATCGGACTCGACGCCACGCATCTCCTGGTAGTCCAGAGTCACGCACCGGAATCCCCGGTCCTCGGCGAGGGTACGGGCCTGCGGCTTGATCTCCTGGGCGGCGAACACCCCATGGACCGGGGCGAGCAACTCGTCCCGGTTGAGCAGGTCGACGTACCGGGTGAGCTGCTCGACACCGTCGATACCGCCGCGACGCTTGATCTCCACCGCGACGGTCGCCCCATCGGCATCGCGGGACAGGATGTCCACCGGGCCGATCGCTGTGGGGTACTCGCGGCGGATCAGGCTGAAGCCATCACCGAGGACGTCGATCTGGGCGGCGAGTAGCTCCTGAAGGTGGGCTTCCACACCGTCCTTGACCAGCCCAGGGTCCTCCCCCAGCTCGTGGGCGGTGTCGGAGTACACCTCGAAGATCCGGATGCTCAGCAGCTCGCCCTTCGGGTTCTCCACCTGCCAGACCTGCTGGATACCGGCGTCCTGCTGCTCCTCGGTGGCATCGACCTCGGTGAGGCTGCACGGCGGGGTCATCCAGTTCAATGGCTTGTAGGCGCGGTCGTCGGCGTGGATACTGACCGAACCATCGGCCTTGACCATCACCAGACGGTCGGCCTCCGGGAGGTGGGCGGCGAGTCGACCTTCGTAGTCGACGGAACAACGGCAGATCACCAGACGCATGGGTGACAGGCTACCCGATGGGGTCCCGCGGGAAACTCAGTGCAGGCCGTTACGACGGGAGATGCGGGTGGCCGGACGTACCATGCGCTCCGACGGCGCGGACTCCAGCCAGGACACCA
>NZ_JBQQOC010000027.1:0-31878 GCF_052264515.1 Candidatus Corynebacterium faecigallinarum | reverse complement strand
GTTTTCGTCGGCCAGAGAAGTGCCAAGGGTTGCGCGCTGATGGCGACAATATCCGGGTCATGGTCGGCTGACATGAGGAACTGCCGCTCCAGTAGGGATTCGAAGCGGATGTGGTCACGGGTTGTCGTAGAAAACCAGTATCCCTCGTAGTTGCGCTTGTGGCTCCAGGCGAAGAACTCGCGGATTGGTTCGGCCTGCTCGACGGGGATCTCGGACAGTGACGGGTGGAGGGCAAGGTTTTGAACCTCACCATCCAGGCTCAGGAGAACCCGCGTGTGGTCCGTTCCGTTGCGCGGAAGGTTCCGCAGGGCCATGTCGAAGACTCTCTGTGTTGAACGGTCCAGTGTCTGCAAGCGTATGCCAGGTGTAGTGAGAGGGGAAGGGTGAATCCGTAATATGCCAGATAGAGTGCGAAATATGCCAACTGGATTGAGACAGGTCAGCACATATTGCCCGGGGCAGAGCAGTCAGCATTCAAAGTGTCATAATGTATATTATCGGCGGTTAGGGGCTACTGGTGGTGGACCAGTGCATCGTAGGCATCTCCGGCCATTCCTGGTTGCCGATATCTACTGTCGGCCATCACGATACTGACCGCCTCACTGGGCGGCTCCGACGAATTATCGAGTCGCCGAGCCATATGGACTCGCTGACCCAAGGTCGATATGCGCTGCGCCTCGCAGGATCGCGAAGCCTCAACCTTGTCAGGTGATGATCCGGGCGCCAATCGAGCTCCCAGTGACCCTCTCTCTCCGACCCCCCACCCTTCCATATAACGTCACTGTGACGTAATATGGCTAGGTGAGCGACTCCCGGAAATGCTCCCCGGTAAGTGTTCCAGATGTCACCAACTCGCTCGGCGACCCACTGAACACCACACGGCCACCGTCCAGGCCCGCACCCGGACCAATGTCGACGACATGGTCAGCGTGCGCGGCCACCTGAAGACTGTGTTCGATCACGACGCCCGTCGCACCGTGATCAACGAGATCATCGAACAGCGACGACAAGCGCTCGACATCTGCACTGTGCAGTCCTGAGGTCGGCTCGTCCAAGATGATCCGCAACGGCGCAGAGCCGTCAGCCTCAGCATCCGCGATATGCTGCGCCAACTGCAGCCGTTGGCGCTCACCGCCGGACAGCGTGTCCAGCGTCCGTCCCACCGACAGGTAGCCGAGCCTCACACGCTCCATGCAGTGCAACCGTCGCCCTGCCGATCCTCCCAACAGCTCCGACAACTCCAACGGTCGCATGTCAGCAACCTCGGCGATACCGTGGCCGGCCACGTGGACGGACAAGGCATCCTCGTTGAATCCGGATCCGCCACAAGCCTCGCACGGCCGCTCTATGTCGTCAAGAAATGCCAGGTCAGTGATGACTATCCCGCGACCTTTACATTCGGGACATGCACCGGTGGAGTTCCTCGAGAACCACGATGACCCGAGCCCGCGTGAGCGTCCCGCCGCAGCGAACACGGAACGGACCTCATCGGACACGCCGAGCACAGTCAGCGGTGTGGAGCGCCGACCGCCCCGAAGTGGCAACTGGCTGATGACCGTGAATTCAGGGTTCTGGGTAGCAAAATCGTCGGTGACCAGGGATGATTTTCCACTTCCTGCAACACCGGTGACCACTGTAAGTACGCCGGCCGGGATCTGTGCGGTCACATTGCGGAGGTTGTTACTGCAGGCGTTCTCCACCGTGAACCATCCAGTCGCTTCGCGTTTCGCCGAGGTGATTGTCAGCGGAACGGTGGCGGTATCCGTCCCGGTCCGCATCACTTCCCCACCGTCGTCTCCAGCGCCGGGACCGAGTTCCACCACATGGTCCGAGGCCCGTATGACCGCCGGATTGTGCTCGACGACCAGCACGGTGTTCCCGCGGTCCCGGAGCGCACAGAGCAACTGGACCAGTCGCCCGACATCATGTGCATGGAGCCCCGCACTCGGTTCGTCGAAGATGTAGGTCACATCGGTCAGTGGGCTGCCCAGCTGACGAACGATCTTCACCCGTTGGGCTTCGCCACCCGACAAGCTCGGCGAGGAGCGCCCCAGCGTGAGATAGCCCAAACCGACCGTGACCAGGTTTTGTAGTGCCTCACCGATGGTTTCCAGTCCCGGTGCTGCGGCATCCCCGAGCTCGGTTGCGGCATCATCGAGGACCTCCACCAGTTCACTGACCGGGGTATCCGACCAGTCCGCGATCGAGCGGCCCTGGATGAGGCTGCGCCGCGCCGCCGCATTGATTCTCGCGCCCCCACATTCCGGACAGGTCCGCGTGTGTACCACCTGCTCAAGCCCCGCCCGCTCTACGGTGGTCAGACGGGACGGCGAACTGTCCACGTAGCGTTTACGCAGGCGAGGGACAATGCCGTCGAAGACGCCGTGGGCAGGGTATCCGGGCCCCGGGTTCTGCAGCCTCAGGTCCACGCTGGGTCGATCAATGCGTCCTCGTCGATGATCCGCTGCTCACCCAGTCCTTCGCAGGACGGGCACATTCCCGCCGGGTCATTCGGGTTGTACTCCGGTGAGAAGCCTGCGGACGGACTGCCGAAGCGCGAGAACAGGATCCGGAGTGCCCCGGCGACATCGACTGCCGTGGCAACCGTGGACCGGGCATTGCCGGAGAACCGACGCTGGTCGATGACCGTGGCAAAGGTCAATCCCTCGATGCGGTCGATGTCGGCCGGCGGATGCTGCGGAAGTCGATTGCGTACGAAAGACGGGCATCCGGCCGCGGCCGCGCGCTCCGCCTCGGCGGCGATGGTGTCGAAGACCAATGAGGATTTCCCCGATCCGGAGACCCCGGTGACAACGGTGAACCGGTGCTTCGGGATCCTGACGTCGATGTTCGCGAGGTTGTTGGTGCGGGCACCGGTGACGGTGATGTCCTGGATCTGCGCTGACTTTCTCATGATGTCGAGCCTATGGCCAACTGTGGCCGCATACTGTCCACAATAGGCTGCGGGAGGTGATGCTCCATGACTGAGTCTGCGTCGTCCGTGCCCTCTGGTGCCCGACTGCTCCGGCTCATCGCGCTGCTGCAGGACGGTGCCCGCTGGAGCGCCGACGACCTGGAACGGGCCACCGGCGTGCCTGGCCGAACGCTGCGCCGGGATCTCACCGCGCTGAAAGACCTCGGCTACCGCATCACCAGCACGCGCGGCCGCGGCGGACACTACCGCCTGGAAGGCGAGCCCCTTGGCCTCTCCTTGCCACTCCAGGAAGATGAAGCCGTCGCTGCGATCGTCAGTCTTCACGCCGCTGCCCAGGGAGCCGTTGGCATCGACTTTCCCGACGGGGCCGCCGCCCGCGACGAACGCAGGCTGTTGCAGTCTCTCTCCGCCGTAGAGCGCAGGCAGGCGAACCGGGCAATTGCCTCGCTTGAGTTCTCCGCGGTGCGGGAACAGGCGGTCGACAGCGCAACGTTCCCCCTGGTGTACCAGGCGATCTCCGGACACCGGGAAATCAACTTCGCCCACCATGGTGCCGGCGGTACGTTGCGCCGTTCGGTCGAACCGGCCCGTCTGGTCAGCATCAACCACCGCTGGTACGTCCACGGATGGGATCGGGACCGACGCGACTGGCGGACGTTCCGAATGGACCGGATCTCGGACATGGTCGTCACCGAGAACAGGTTCGTGCCTGCTCCCCTGCCCACCGGCGACTTGGTTGAAGCGATCCAAGCAAGCTTCGCTGGCGACGAAGACAACGTGGCGTCCAACCCGGACACCCGACTGGTGGTCCTGGAACTGGACGCCGACCCCGCCCCCGCAGCGTCCTCACTGCACCGCATCGACGGCGCACTGGAGCCTACGTCCGATGGCACGCGGACACGCTACACCGCACTGGTCGACTCCCATGAATGGCTGCTCACCGTGCTCGTGCTCAGCGATGAGGCTGTGGCACGGACAGCACAATGCTTCGGGCGTGCGCTCTAATATCTGTAGTACTGCTATACCGTGCTATAAGACGATCTGAACGCTATACCAAGGAAGCTACAACATGCTGGACAGGATGATCTGTGCGATCGTGAAGTAGATGATCAGACCCGTGGCGTCCACCAGCGTGGAAACAACGGGAGTGGAGAACACGGCCGGGTCCACACCGATCTTGCGGGCGATCAACGGCAGCACACCACCGACGATGCAGGCCCACATACAGATGAAGATGATCGTCAGTGACATCACCGCGCCGATGCGCCACTCGTAGATCAACGAGATGAACGGGAAGATCAACACGCCGAGGAACAGGCCCAGCAACAGGCCGACCCGCACCTCACGCCAGATGACCCGCCAGATGTCGCGGGGTTTCACCTCATCAACCGCCAGGGCACGCACCACCGACGACGCCGCCTGTGAACCGGCGTTACCGCCGGTACCGGTGATCATCGGGACGAATGTCGCCAACACAACCACCGCAGCCAACGTGTCCTCGAAGAAGGACATCACGTTCACGGTCAGCACGGCAGTGAGGATCAGCACCAGTAGCCACACCCCGCGCTTGCGGGCCAGGTGGAACACCGTCGCCGAAAGATACGGCTGCTCCAGTGGTTCGGAACCACCGGCACGGTAGGCATCCTCGGTGACCTCGGACTCGAGGATCTCCATGGCGTCATCGACAGTGAGCATGCCGAGGAAGCGGTCCTCCTCATCAAGCACCGGCAGCGCCAGCAGGTCAGCCTCCTGCATCAGTCGGGCGGCGACCTCCTGGTCCACTGTCGCACTGACCGCATGGGTCTCCTCGTTCATCAGGTCGGCGACCAGGACGTCATCAGCGGCACTGACCAACGTGGCCAGGTTCACCACGCCGACCAGGTGACGGGTCTCGTCCACCACGGCGAGCACGGCGATGTCCCGGTTACGCAGCTCACGGCCCCGCAGCTTCGCCAGCGCCTGCTGACGGGTGTTGCTCACCGCGATGGTCGTCGGCACCGGGGTCATCACGCGGCCAGCGGATTCCTCGGGGTAGCCGAGCAATTTAGCGGTGATCGCCCGGCGATCCTCAGGCAGCCCGGCCATCATCTTCGCCGCGACATTGGCCGGCATCTCCCCGAGAAGCCGGGCACGGTCGTCGTCCGGCAGACTCAGCAGCAACTCGGCGTAATGCCCCTCCCGCAGCTCGTCGATGAGCTCCCTCTGGTGGGCGACATCCATGTACTCGAACACCTGCAGTGCCCGGTCCTTGTCGAGCAGGCGGAAGAGGAACGCCTGCTCGGAGGTGTCACTGCGGGTCATCTCGTCGGCGATGTCCACGGTGGTCATCGCCTGGAGGCTCTCCTGGATCGCGGGGATGTCCCGGTCGTCGATCTGGTCGGCGAAATCCTGCGGCTGGGGCTTGGTCATCGTTTCAGCTCCTGTAACGCTCGTCGCGGTAGAGCTTGAGCAACTGGTAGACCGTCACCCCCAGGAAGAGGACGCAGACACCCGCGCAGATGTATGCCACGGTGCCACCGAGGCCGATCAGGATGAGTGTGGCGATGATCAGTGTCGCCAGTCGCACCCACCGGGTGATGACCATAACCTCGTTACTCACCGGTACTCCCCTTCTCTTAGGTTCCAGACGTCCACACGAGAACCACTCGCGCGGACCGCGCTGACTAGTCCTGCTGACCGAACACCAGCAATAGGTCAACGGTACCTTCTTCGGCGATCTGCGATGCCACGAACTCCGGCGACACGATCCCGTAGGCCTCCCGCTCCACCGGGACCTGCCCCTCGACGATCACGTTGTCGCCGGTGCGCAGGACGCGCAGCTCGGCCTCCACCTCCTTGGTGGTGCCGTGCATGGTGAGCTCACCGGTCGCGGTCACCGTGTCGACTGTGCCGTCGTCCGGCAGTGACGACAGGTCCACAGGTTCGGTGATGCTGAACGTGGCCTCCGGGTACTTGTCGGCGTGCAGGATGTTGTCGCGGACATGGATGTCGCGCTTCTCGATGTCGGAGGTGATGCTGGCGACGTCGACGGTCACCTTCCCTTCCTCCAGGACACCGTCGGCGACCAACAGGGAGCCGGTGACGTCCTCGGTGCGTCCGGACGTGGACTTCTCCTGCCCCGGGAGGACCTCGTCGAAAGTGTAGCCGGCCTGGGAGATGTTGGCGCCCTGGCCACGGACCACGTCCCAGTGGCCGTCAAGGCCGACGGTGGCGGCCTCCCCCGTCCCTTCGTCGATCGACGCGGTCTGCAGTCCCTCGTCGGTCAGGAGTCGGTACACCGGAGGCACCACCACCGCGATGGCTATGGCGATTACCCCCACGATGACCAGTGTCAAGATTCCCTTCTTCATGACTGTCCAGTCTAGTCGGTGGGGGTGGCGGAAACCCTATTCGTCCAACCCTATAAATCGGCCTTATCGCTTGTCCCCGTCCGCGTCCATGACTCCGCCCTCCTCCCTGTCCCGGGAGCGGATCGTCTCGGCACGACGGGCCAGCGCGACCAGTTCCCCGCACAACGCGGTGACACTGTCGGCGTCCTCCCCCTCGGCCACGGCCGCGGCAATGTCCTCGGCACCACACCTGATCTCGAAGAGCCGGTCGGTGAGCTCCTCGGCCGCCGTCGAGGAGAGGATCAGGGCATCCGTCGGCACGCTGGTACCGGCCAGCGCCTGACGCTGCTCATAGGCGCGCTGGCGGCACGACTGCCGACAGTAGCGGCGCCGACGGCCCGGTCCGTCCTGCACGATCTCCCGGCCGCACCAGGCACAGCGCACCGGTGTTGGGGTGGTTCGGTCGGAAGTCGGCTGGTCCATTCCCCCATCATCGCACGATAGTGGCCTGCGCGAGCGTGTCGCCGCTGAGCTGGGGCGTGGGGTAGGCTGGTGTGGTTAAGCAGTCCGGGAATTATTGCGGCGCCTGATCCGTTGAGGAGTCATGACAGGCGTCGCAGAACCGTGACGCCGAGTACACAGTGACGAAGGGTGATTCACCGATGGCAGATCGTGTCCTGCGTGGCAGTCGTATGGGGGCCGTCTCCTACGAGACCGACCGTGACCACGACCTGGCTCCCCGCCAGATGACGAAGTACCAGACCGACTCCGGTGAGATCTTCGAGGTCGCCTTCGCTAACGACGCCGAGATCCCCAACGAGTGGATGTGCAAGAACGGCCAGCTCGGCCAACTGATCGAGGGTGTCGGCCAGGAGGCCAAGCCGGTCAAGCCCCCGCGTACCCACTGGGACATGCTGCGCGAACGTCGCTCCATCGAAGAGCTTGATGTGCTGCTCGAGGAGCGCGTGGAGCTGCTGCGTAAGCGTCGCCGCAACGCCATGAAGCTGATGAAGGAGCAGGAGCAGGCCAACGCCGGTTCCTGAGCGACGCCACTGACGCTGCTACACATCACGGCCGGTCCCCCTCGCGGGACCGGCCGTCATGCTGTCTACCTGCCTGTGGGTACTATCTGCTATGCAGCTTCTGGCGCACCGAGGCCGAACCCAACGCCCAGAACGAGGACACCAGGTTCGACAACTGCGCGGCCCGGTGGCGCACACCCCAGGCGGTCACGGCCAGCAGGCTGTCCTTGACGAAGCTGCCCGCAAGCTTCGACTCCCCGATCTCACGCTCGGTGAAGGTGATCGGCACCTCGTCGACCCAGAACCCGGCCTCGACCGCGCGGAACGCCAGGTCCACCTGGAAGATGTATCCGGCGTCCGAGAGCGCGTCGAGGTCCAGGGACTCGACCAATTCCCGCCGGTAGGCACGGTAACCGGCGGTCATGTCCGACAGCCCGGCACCGAGGGCCAGGGAGATGTAGATATTGCCGGCCTTCGACAGGAACCACCGGTTCCACGGCCAGTTCACCACCTTGCCACCGGGCACGTAGCGTGAGCCGATGACCAGGTCAGCCCCCTTGTCGACCAGGGCGAGCAGGTCGGCGAGCTGTTCGGGGGCGTGGGAGCCGTCGGCGTCCATCTCACACAGCACGGTGTAGTTCGCCTCTGCGGCCAGACCCCAGCGGAATCCGGCGACGTAGGCACCGCACAGTCCACCCTTGCCCTCACGGTGCAGGACGTGGATGTGCTCGTCCTGCTCCGCCATGCGGTCGGCCAGCTCACCGGTACCGTCCGGACTGTTGTCGTCGACGATGAGGACATCGACGCGCTCCGGTTCAGCCGCACGGACGCGTCCCACGATCAGCGGAAGGTTCTCCACCTCGTCGTAGGTCGGGATGATGACCAGGGTCCGGTCGCTGGGACGGGACAATGGTGATGCTGCTGCCACGCTGTTGCCTACCTCTTCTTCCTGTTCTTCCGACTGTTCTTGGTGCCGACGAGTGCTCGCGTACCCGCGAAGAGCACGATACCGGTTCCCAGCAAGGCGAGCAGCCACTCACCCACCGGGCCGATCCGTGCCGACATGGTCTCAGTATCCCGCAGCTCGATGTCCTCCTGCAGTAGACCCGCCCGGAAGATCTCGGTGCGGTCGACCACATCACCGTTCGGATCCACGATCGCCGACACCCCGGAGGTCGCCGCGACGACGACACTGCGGTCGTACTCCAGCGCCCTCATCCGGTTCATGGCCAACTGCTGGTAGGTCATGTCGGTGAAGCCGAAGGTGGCGTTGTTGGTGGGGCTGGCGAACACGGTCGCCCCGTTGTTCACCGCGTCACGGTAGGCGGCGTCGAAACTGACCTCGTAGCAGGTGGCCACTCCGACGGTGATGCCGTTGGCCTCGACCACGCCGGGACCGTCGCCGGGTTTGAAGTTGCCGGCCTGGTCCACGTACGGGCTGAAGTTCCGTAGGAAGTCACGCATCGGCATGTACTCCCCGAAGGGCTGGAGGAACTTCTTGATGTGCTCTTCGCCGGGGCCGGTCTCCGGGTCCCAGACGATGAATGTGTTGCGGGCGCCGACCTCGTCGCTGGTGATTGTGCCGACGAGCAACGGCACGCCGACGGCGGCGGCCGCCTCACTGATGTCCTCATAGGCGTCGGTGTCGGTCAGCGGGTTGATGTCCGAGGCATTCTCCGGCCAGATGACCAGGTCAGGACGTTCCCGGTCGCCGCTGTCGACCTCTTCGGCCAGCCGGTGGGTGGCGTCGAGGTGGTTCTGGAGCACTGCCCGGCGCTGCTCGTTGAATCCCAGGCCGAGACGCGGGACGTTGCCCTGGACTGCGGCGATGGAGACCGTGTCGTCCGATGCGGACTCCGAGGTCGTCCCACCCCAGGACGTCGGGACGGCTCCGAGCACCAGTCCTCCGCCGAGCGTGACGGCGAGGGTACCGGCGGTGGTGATCCATCTCCGAGCGACGAGGAGGGCCACGGCGACACCGGACAGCACGACCATGAAGGTGACCAGTGCGGGGCCGGCGACGGCCACCCAGTTCTCCATCGGGCCGGTGAGTTGGCCCCATGCGACCCGCGACCAGCCGAAACCGCCGAAAGGCCAGTTGGAGCGCAACCATTCGGTGGCGACGAACCACGCAGGTACCCCGATCAGCAGGATGGCGGTGGGAAGGCTGCCTGCGAGGGTGGCTGGGTTGCTTGCAGCTCTGCTGCGCCGGCGGGACCACAAGGTCAGCAGCGCCAGGCCGGCACCGAAGAGTAGGCCGAAGAGGGATTCGAGGAGGGACAGGCCGATCCAGGCGATCGCACCGACCTCCTCACCGACCCACGGCAGCAGGAACAGGTAGCAGGCCATGGCCTGGACCCAGGACAGCCACAGCGACCAGCCCCACACGCCCTTGGTCGATGACCCCGCGTTGGTCAGCGCATGGTGAATCGCGAGGAAGTAGACCGCGAAGCCGAGCGGCGCAGCCCACCACAGTCCGGTGGGCTGGTAGGACGCGAAAAGCCCGACCCCGGCCACGAAGGCCGCGGCCGTGAGGAGGAGAAAACGGATCACTTACTTGCCGTCGAACTCGTCATCCCGGTGGTCGATGACCTCGCCCCAGCCTTGGACGTCCTTGGTCTGCGGCATGCTCACCCCGGAGACCGTGGTGAAGGATGCCCCGCCGAACTTCGTGACCTGACGGCGCAGACTACCGCCGATCGTCTTACGGACGAGTGTGCGGGTCGGCGGGAGCAACAGGAAGATGCCGAACAGGGCGCTGAACAGGCCCGGCAGAGCGACCAGAACAGCACCGACCGCGGTGAGTGCGGCGTCGGCGGTCAGTCGACCCGGGTGCTCCTTGTCGTTCATGGTGCGGCGTACCAGCTCGCGGAACTGCCACCCCGCCAGCGCGATACCTCCGATGAAGGCCACGAGGGTGAGCAGGACTGTCCAGCCGAAACCGATCCAGGCTCCGATGAGAATGAAGAACAGGACCTCGGTGAGGATGTACACGAGCGGCAGGACACTTGGCATGCCCGTCATTCTACCTGTGCTCCTGAGACACCTGCCGTGATCATGGCCTATGTTCGCCTACAGCGACCGCTTCCCGTCGGCGATCGCCCACCGACCGGCGGGATTTCACCGATTCCTTGGACCGCAGGCGGCCGGTCCGATACCTTTATGTTTCTACTACATCTTTCCGAAAGGTCGAACAACTCCATGAATCGTCTCCGCCGCAGCAGCGTCGCCCTCGCTGTCGCCGTCTCCACCGTCTTCGCCGGTGCCGCCGTGACCCCCGCCGTCGCACAGTCCTCCGACATCTCCTCCTCCTCGGAGATCACCCAGTCGATCGAGGGGTCTTCCGCCGACCTGCCCTCCGGCTCCAGCGACCTCGCCTCCGGCTCCAGCGACCTCGATATCCCCGCCTCCTCCTCCGATATCGTCGGCTCCATGTCGGACCTGACCGACGGCGAGATCAGCGGCTCCCTCGACAACGCCTGCGGCACCACCGAATTCGGCGACCTGATCAGCTGCGCGCTCGCCGCCACCGTGGGAGTCACCGCAGCTCTCGCCATCGTCGGCGTTCTGCGCACCGTGCTCTACGAGGTCGCCGGGATCTAGTCCAAGATCTGGCCCAAGATCTGGCCCAGGATCTAACGCGGAGCCATCCGCCACAGCCACCGCGGGACGAACGACGTCGCTGCGGCAAGCACCCCCAGTCGCCGGGGCACCCACACATCACGGGTGCCCCGGCGCACTGCGTCGACGGTGGCCTCAGCCACGACATCGGCGGTCACCGACATCGGCGCCGGATCCATCCCCTCGGTCATCTGACCGATGACGAAACCAGGACGCACCACCGTCAGCGTCACACCGGTGCCCCGCAGGGCGTCCTGCATGCCCTGGCAGAAACCGTCCAACCCGGCCTTCGCGGAACCGTAGACGTAGTTGGGACGCCGTACCCGGGCGCCGGCGATGGACGAGAACGCCACCAGCGTGCCTGTGCCCCGGTTCTTCATCCGGTGCGAGAGTTCGGTGAGCAACACCGCCTGGGCGGTGAAGTCGGTGTGCAGTACCCGCTCCACCTCTCCACCGTCACGCTCGGCGAGTTGCTGGTCACCCAGCACCCCGAAAGTGGCGATGGCGATGTCGATCGGGCCCTGCTCCTCGATGGTCTCGATGACGCCCGGCTGGGCCGCGCAGTCGGTGGCGTCGAAGAAGACCGTCTCGACACTGCGTGCCCCGGCCGTCCGGCAGGACGCCTTGAGGTCTTCGAGCGCCTCGGGGCGGCGGGCTGCCAGCACGAGGTCATTGTCCGGGGCCAGGCGGGTGATGATCTCCCCGCCGATCTCACTGGTGGCGCCGAAGAGTGCGATGCGGCTCATGATCAGTGTCCTGTCGTGGTTGTGTCGGTCAGGGCGTGGCTGGTGGTGTTCAGTGGTTCGCAGCCCTCAGCGGTGAGCACCACGATGTCCTCGATGCGCGCACCCCAGTCGCCGGGAACGTAGATCCCCGGTTCGATGGAGAACGCCATCCCCTCCACCAGCGGAAGATCATTGCCGGCGATGATGAACGGTTCCTCATGCCCGGACAATCCGATGCCGTGGCCGGTGCGGTGGGTGTAGAACTCCCCGTAGCCGGCGTCGGTGATGATGTCGCGGACAAGGCTGTCCAGCTCAGCGGCGGTGACCCCGGGCTTCGCGGCGGCCAGCCCCGCCTCCTGTGCCTGCTGAAGCACCCGGTAGGCATTCTGCTGTTCCGGGCTCGGCTCACCGATGACATAGGTACGGGTGCAGTCGGAGTGGTAGCCGGAGTTCAGGGTGCCACCAATGTCGACGACCACCACATCCCCGACCTGCAGCACCCGGTCGGAGAAACTGTGGTGCGGGTCTGCCCCGTGCGGACCGGAGCCGACAATCACGAAGTCGACGGCGACATGCTCGGCAAGGATCAGCTCGGTGAGCTCGGCGGCGACGTCAGCCTCGGTGCGTCCCGGCTGCAGCATTGCCGGAACCTGCAGGTGGACGGTGTCGATGGCCTGTCCGGCACGACGCAGCTGGTCGATCTCCCCGGTATCCTTGACCATGAACACCTCGCGTAGCACGGTCGTGGCGTTGACGGTGGTCACTCCCCTGGACTGCAGGTTCAGCAGATGATCGGCGGTCATGGCACCGGACACGGCGACAGTCGCCTTCTCCGGCAGCTGCAGCAGGTCGAGCGGATCCTCCCCGTCGGTCCAGGGGACGATCTCCACGCCGAGTTCGCCGGTGACTCCGGCACGCAGAGCGGCGGCATCGACGCCGGGCACCACGATGCGGCGACTCTCCGGTGTGACGACCAGGGCGCTGAACCGCTCGTGGGTGTCGATGTCGCTGGCGAGCAGGAACTGCAGGTCCGGGCCGGGTGTCAGTACGGCGGCGTCGAGATCGCGGTCGGCCAGCTGGTCGGCGACGGCGTCGAGACGGGCCCGGTACAGGTCGGTGGGGAATGGAGAATGCATGGTTGCCAAGTCTAGGCGCTCGTTGAGCAGCCCAGCTCGGCGACACAGCGGTCACCGGTCGGCTGCCCGGCCACCGTGGCACGCAACCAGAGGGCCATATTCTCCAGGTAGGTCGCGGTCGTCCCCTCCTCCGTGCGGACACCGTAGGAGATGTGGTCATCACCCCGGTACCCGTCGATGAGGCGTCGTGCTTCGCCGAACCGGACCTTCTCGCCGTCGAGGTCCTTCATGTCGACCGCGTAGGCCGGGTTCCGGCGTAGTGTCACCGCACGCCTGGCCTGCTGACGCAGCGCCAGCGGAGAGTCCCACCCGACGTCCGGGGTCCACTGTGCGAGAAGCCGCAGTGGGCTGTTGTCGGGACACAGGCAGATCCCGTCGTCAGGGTCGGCGGCCCACCGGGCGGGGATGTCCGTGATCGGGGACTCACCCCGGATCCCGTACCGGTCGGCATCCCCGGTGGCCAGGCGAGGTTGCTCGGGGTCGGAGACGAATCCGACGGCGGCGATCTTCCGACGCTCGCCGGTACTGAGCTGGTCCAGGGTGCGGTGGACCACCACTGCCCCACCGGAGTAGCCGAGCAGGACGACGCGGTTGCCGTCACCGATGGCCTCCCTGACCATGGTGGTCAGGCTGGTTGACCCACTGTCCACGGCATCCAGGAACGGGACGCGTCCCTCGCGGCGTTCCCCGGCCGGTCCGTACTGTGCGAGCCAGGGGTTCTCCAGGCAAGTCCAGTCTGAGGGTAGCAGATCAGTGACACCGGAGAGGGTGGGTCCGGGTTCCGGCTCCCCGATGCCGCGGTTCCGGATGACGACGATTCCTGCTTCCTTCATGACTCCGACACTAGTCCGCCAACCTTGCAGGTCACTGTGGTGGTGCTGGACTAGTCTTGGATATGTGAGTAGACGAGTACTGGTGACGGCCTTCGAACCCTTCGGCGGAGACATGGTCAATCCGACGATCGCCGCACTGGAGGCTCTGCGCTCCACGGTGGACGGTGGTGAGTTGCCCGGTATGGGCCTGACCGGCCGCGTTCTCCCCGTCGAGTTCGAGCGCGCTCAGCAGCAGATCAGCGAACTGATCACCGAAACCGATCCGCACGCGGTGATCTGTCTCGGGCTGGCGGGCGGCCGGACCAGGGTCACCCCCGAGCGCCTCGCGGTCAACCTCATGGACGCACGCATCCCGGACAATGCCGGGACGCAACCGACCGATGAGCCGGTCGTCCCCGATGGCCCGGCGGCATACTTCTCTACCCTGCCGGTCAAGGCGATGGTAGATGCCCTCACCGAAGCACAGGTCCCGGCCGAGGTGTCGATGACGGCGGGCACCTATGTGTGCAATACGGTGCTCTACCGGGTACTCCACTCCCTGGCGTGTACGAGCACCCACACCGGTGCGATCCCCGCCGGTTTCATCCACGTTCCCCACCCGGACGTGATGGACCAGGAGACCATCAACCGCGCCGTCCAGGTGTGCGTGCGCACAGTCACCGACCAGCTGTCCTAGCCGGTGGAGGCACCCAGCTCCACGACCCCGCGACGGATGGCCGGCACGGCCTTACGCGCCGCAGCCTTCACCGAGTCTGAGTAGCCGGTGTGCCGGATCTGCTCCAACAGGTCGATGACCCGGTTGCACCAGCGCACGAAGTCGCCGGCACTCAGGCTCGCGCCGGAGGCGTCGGCGGCACGCAAGCAGTAGTCCAGCGGCGCACCGGCGGTCCACTGGTGCAGCGCGGTGGCGAACCCAGGGTCCGGGTCGCGGGTCAACGGCAGCCGGTGACGCTGCTCGTCCGCGGTCAGTTCGCCGTGGATCCGGTACACCGCAGACATCGCGGTGGCCAGCGCCTCGGTCGGCACACCGTCATCGCCGCCGTCGGTTTCCCGACGGTTCTCGAAGACCAGCATGGAGACCACCGCCGCCAACTCGGCCGGGTCCAGGTCGTCCCATACCCCGCGACGCAGACACTGGGCGACCAGCAGGTCGGCCTCGTGGTGCACCCCGGCCAGGCGACGTCCCTCCGAGGTGATCCGGGTGGTGGTGATGTCGCCCTCGCGCACATCGGTGCCACCGTCGGTCTCGACGTAATCGAGCTCACCGAGCAGTTCCAGGATCCGGTCGAAGGTCTTCGACAGGGACTCGGTCTCGGGCGCCTGGGACTCGAGTTCGCGTTCCAAGGTGCGCCTGGCGGCGATGACCCGCTCGGCCGGGCGGGCGAGATCCTCGCGTTCCCGTAGCGCATGGACCGGGTGCATGTGCACCTGGTCGCGCAGCGCGGCGGCCTTCTTCGAGCCGCCGCGTGCCTTCGGCTTGAGCTGCTTCGGACGGTCCACTTTCTGTCGACGCAGCATCGACGCCACCGTCCGCGCGTTGCGCTTCGGGCTTCGCTGCACGTTCTTCGGCAGGCGCATATGCCCCAACGGCACCGGCACATTGCCGAAGGACTCGGTGGCCACCGGACCGCACCAGCCATCCTCGGTGATGATCCACGGACGAGGGTCCCGGTGGTGGGAGTCGCTGCGCACCACAGCGGCGATCTGCGGGTTCTTGCCGGTCGGCAGGGCGAGGATATCCCCGACCGACAGACTGGAGAGCAGCTTGGAGGTCTCCACCGAACGGTCCTTGGACGCGTCCTTCTTCGCGCGGCGTTCCTCCAGGGTCAGGTCACGGCGCAGGGCCGCGTAGTCCAGTACGTCCTGCGTGCTCAACCCCTCGGCAGGCCTTCCACGGCCGCGGTCGACGCGGGACACCGCGCTGGCCAGCTCGCGTTCCAACTCGGAGAGATCCCGGCGACGTCGTGTGGCCCGCTCGGCCTGCTCCACCACCGTCGAGGCGGCCTGGTACTGGGCGAAGGAACGGTCCAGCAGCCGGTGGGCCTCGACATAGCCCTTGGTGGAGATCAGGTTGACCGCCATGTTGTAGCCGGGGCGGAAGGTCGAGTCCAGCGGGTAGGTGCGGGTCTGCGCCAGGTTCGCCACCCCGTGCGGGTCGATGCCGCGGTGCCACAGCACCAGAGCGTTGCCCTGGGTGTCGATGCCGCGGCGTCCGGCGCGTCCGGTGAGCTGGGTGTACTGCCCCGGAGTCAGCTCGACGTGGCCCTCTCCGTCGAACTTGATCAGCTTCTCCAGTACCACGGTGCGGGCGGGCATGTTGATGCCCAACGCCAGGGTCTCGGTGGCGAAGCAGACCTTGAGCAGGCCACGGGAGAACAGGTCCTCGACGATGTGGCGGAAGGCCGGCAGCATCCCGGCGTGGTGGGCTGCGTAGCCGTTGCCCAACGCCCGGCGCCACTGCCGGAAGCCCAGCACCCCGAGGTCCTCGGTGTCGATGCCGGCGACCCCGGCATCGACGGTGGTCAGGATGTCATCGCGTTCGGCATCGGTGGTCAGTCGGATACGGTCGACGAGCAGCTGCCGGACCGCACCATCGCAGCCAGCCCGGGAGAAAATGAAGTAGATCGCCGGCAGCATCGAGGCCTTACGCATCGACATGACGACGTCGGTGCGCTTCGGGCCCTGGCGGCGTCCGGACTCCTCGGCACGCGCGGACGCGGCGACGACCGCCCGGTTGACCTCGCGGTCACGGGGCTGGTGCTGCGACGTCGTTGACTTCTTCCTGCGGGGTTCCTCGTAGAGAGGCAGGATCTGCGAGCCGACCATCATGAACTGGTCCAGCGGTACCGGACGATGGGTGGTGACCACCAGATCGGTCTGCCCGCGGACGGTGGAGAGCCAGGACCCGAACTCCTCGGCATTCGACACCGTCGCCGACAGGCTCACCAGGATCACCGAGGGGTCCAGGTTGAGGATCGTCTCCTCCCAGACCGGCCCGCGCGACGGGTCGGCCAGGAAGTGGACCTCGTCCATCACCACGTGGGTCAGCCGGTCCAGACGGTCGGACTCGGCGTAGGCCATGTTGCGCAGCACCTCGGTGGTCATCACGACGACCGGGGCATCCCCGTTGATGCTGACGTCACCGGTGAGCAGTCCGACCCGGTCAGCGCCGTAGATGGCGACCAGGTCGTGGTACTTCTGGTTGCTCAGCGCCTTGATCGGGGTGGTGTAGAAGCAGGTGCCGTCCAGCCGGAATGCCTCGTGGACGGCGAACTCCCCCACCACCGTCTTACCGGCGCCGGTGGGCGCACAGACAAGTACACCGCGGCCGTGGGCGATGGAGTCGGCGGCGGTCAGCTGGAAGTCGTCCAGCGGGAACTCGTAGGCCGCGGCGAAGGCCTCGACTGCGGGGTGGCGGGGCACAGTGGCTTCGGTGGCTTCCGTGGCTTCGATGGGCGCGCTGGACTCAGAGGATGTCGTCAAAGTTGTTTCTACCGTTGGTGCTTTCAGCATCGAAGTTGGTGGGGTTGGCGGGGGTGCCGGCCTGAGGATCACGGTGCCGGGTCTTGCCGGCCGCGTGGGTCACCTTCGGACCGGTGCCGGACGCTACGTCGTTGATCGGGGCGGCGTCGCCGATGATGGACGCAGACTCGTCGTCGAGATCGTCCGGGATATCGTCGATCAGGCCCTTCTTCTTACGACGGTAGTCGTTGAAGTGGGCGATCTGCGTGGCGATCTCCATCATCAGGCACATCGAGGTCGCCAGAATCACCATCGAGATCGGGTCGCCACCGGGTGTCATGAACGCGGCGAAGATGAACAACACCAGGATGACGTACCGACGCTTGTCCTTCAAGGTGTCGTACCGCAACACACCCACCACATTGAGCATCACGATGATCAGCGGCAGCTCGAAACTCAGCCCGAAGACCAGCAGCAGCATCAACAGGAAGTTGAAGTAGGACGTTCCGTTCAACGCCGCGATCTGCGCCTCGTCACCGATGGTGAGCAGGAACTCCAGACCGTAGTTCACGACGAAGAACGCCAGCACCGCACCGGCCACAAACAGCAGCGTGGCGGCGCCGACGAAGACGCGGGTCCACATCTTCTCGTTCTTCTTCAACCCCGGGGTGATGAACCCCCAGAGTTGTCCCAGCCAGAACGGCGCGGACAGCACCAGACCGGCGAGGAAACCGATCTTCAGGCGCAGGACGAACATCTCGAAGGGCGTCGTCGCTAGCAGGCGACACTCCCCGGAATCACTGCCGAAGCGAAGCTCAGGGTCCAGGTTGCAGTAGGGCCCGCGCAGGATCTCGCCGAGACTCGGCGTGCCGAACACCCCGGTGCCGTACCAGGTGTACCCCAGGATCGTGCCCACGGCCATTGCCGCCACGGCGATGAGGACGCGTCCGCGAAGCTCGCGAAGGTGCTCGACCAGGCTCATCTCCTGCTCGGTCGAGCGTCGCTTCTTCTTAGCAGACTTCCGGCGGGGCCGGGTGGGCACCCGCACAGTCCGCTCTGCAGAGGAACTGTCAGTCATTGGTGTGTGCGACAGGCTGTTCGTCGTTCTTCATCTCGCGGACCTCGGACTTGAAGATCCGCATGGAACGACCCAGGGAGCGTGCCACGTTCGGCAGCTTGTTGGCGGTGAAGAGCACCACGATGACCAGCGCAATGATGAGTATTTCCAAGGTACCCGGCATGGTGAGGGGACTCCTACAGGTCGTTCTTCTTGGTGGAGTCGACACGATCAACCGGCTCCACCGGGTCAGTGGTGAAGTCGTTGGCGATCCGGTCGGCCTCGGAGGGTGCAGAGGACTCAGGAGCCTTCTCCACCTGGGGCTGGTCGTCGTTCTTCATCTCACGTACCTCGGACTTGAAGATGCGTGCGGACCGCCCGACGGAACGCGCGAGGTTGGGCAGCTTCGACGCACCGAAGAGCAGGAGGATGATCAGGACAATGATCAGGATTTGCCACAAGCTGACGCCGCCCATTGGTACCGGCCTTTCATTAGGTCAGGCAACAGTCGTTGCCTTCGGTTTAGTCGACTGCACCTCGGTGCAGTGTCACTGTGCTGCAGTGCCACAGTGATGATCAGTGAGAATCAGTCTCGGGCTTAGACTACGCCAGTCGGGCGTATGCCTCCACCGCAGCGGCGGCCCGGAGGGTCACACGGTGAGCAAGATCACGTCCGACGCCTTCATTCTCGACGTTCCCGTCAGCGCCGTCAGCGCCGACAGTGCTGACGATGCGCTCGATGTACGGGCTGTAGCCGAGCACGAAACGCTCCAGCCACTCCCCGGTATCGGGGATACTGACCCGCAACGCGACCTCATCTCCGGCCTCTCCGGCGTCTGAGTCTTCTTCGACCTGCCACATCGGCAGGTACTCGAACATCCACCCGGCATCCGGGCGGAGCACGAGGTCGGCCCACTGCTGACTCTCGTGGTCGAAACCGAAGGGATCGGCGTCGTCCAACGGCCGGGACAGCACACTGGGGGCTTTCCGGTCGAGCACCTCCACCTCCGACATCCGGGACAGGTGGAAGCACCGTTGGTCGGCGTCCTCGCCTTCCCTGGCCCACAGGTAGCCCGACCCGTTGATGAAGTCCACCTGGTCCGGCACCAGTTCGCGTCGACGTACCGAATCGGATGACACCGAAACGTAGGTCAGTGCCACCCACCGCCGCTCAGCGACGCCCTCGCGCAGGGCTGCCGCGGTCGCAGCGACTCCGGAACCGACATACTGGCTGCTCTGGTGGCCGGCGTGCTCGGCACCGACGGTGCCGCTGGGCGAGGTGTACTCGTCGGGGACGAAGTTGTCCCTGCGGTCCCGACGCTCACGCTGGAGGCGACGCAATGCTCCCATCGCCGCCCGCAGATTCTCCGCGGCCTCCCCGTCGAGCACGCTGCCCATCCGCTCCAAGGACAGGATCAGGGTGTTCGCCTCGGCATCGGTCAACGCCGGCGGGCGTCCCACACCCTGGTTCCGGGGCACCTCCACCGGGGACAGGACGTTCGGGGCCGCGGTGATCATGACATGATCATCCGGGTGATAGTCCGGCACCCCGGAGTCGCCGAGTTTCACCAGCTCGTGGCGCAACTGCGGGACCGGAACACCGAACATGTCCATCGCCCGGACCAGCGTGGGGTGTGGGGCGGACTGAATCCAGGCCAGTAGCGACAGCGCCCGACGGACCTGCCAGACGGTGTAGTTCTTCGAGCTCTTCTTCGGGACGGTCGCGTTCACGGTGTCTCCTTCGGGAAATCCGAGAATGTGTCCCGGGCCGTGGTCAACTGTTCCACCACATCGGCGACCAGGTCCGGCGGGGAGAGAACCAGGGCGTCCGGGGCGTACTCGCAGGCCTTGCGCAACAGTTCCGCACGGCTGATCGGCCCGATGGTGCGCACCGTACCCTCCGGGTGCGACTCCTCGGCCCCGGTGGCCAGGGCACGCAGCTCCTGAGCGCCACCGCCCGCGTCCCGGAACAGCACCCGTGCGGTCACCACACCGGACGACATCTGGAGCCCCTCGGTGACCAGCTCACTGCCGGGACGGTCCGGGGCCGGGTGCCGGATGATGTCCGTGCCGACCTCCAGGTCGGCGATGCGGGAGAGTCGGAAGGTCCGTTGGGCACCCCGGTCACGGTCATGACCGGTCACGTACAGGTTCGCACCGACCGCAGCGACAGCCCAGGGGTCCAGGCGGCGCTGTCTCGGCTCCGCGGTCCGGGCCGGCCAGTAGTTGAATGTCAGGGAGAGGTTCCGGTCCAGGGCCTTGACCAGTGTGTTGATGTCATCGTTGCCGAGGTCCTGGGCGTCCGACACGCGTCCCGACATGTCCGGGGCATCCGCGTACGGGCCGACGGCCTTATCCGGGGCATCCACAGCCAGTTTCGTCAACGCGGCCTGGACCACCGGCACCAGGGAGGCATTCGGGACCCAGTTCGCGGCTGCTGCCAGGACGTTCCACTGGCCGGAGGTCAGATCGAGCTCCGCAAGGTCGCTGACCTCAGGGTCGATCACGTAATGCTCCTCGGGTTCGCCGTTCGCATCCGTGCGGGAGAGGTTCTCCACCTCGAT
The DNA here is from genome assembly GCF_052264515.1 of Candidatus Corynebacterium faecigallinarum. Lineage (NCBI taxonomy): Bacteria > Bacillati > Actinomycetota > Actinomycetes > Mycobacteriales > Corynebacteriaceae > Corynebacterium > Candidatus Corynebacterium faecigallinarum. The sequence continues at coordinate 11,194 of NZ_JBQQOC010000027.1, read as the reverse complement.
GCCGATGCTGCTGAGCAACTGACGGTCGCGGTCGAACTGGCGGCGGGCCGACGCCCACTTCCTCTCCACCTCGGCACCCGGCAGTCCGGTCAGTGGCGGCAGGTACCCGTGCACGTGGGCCATGACCCAGCTGGCCGAACGGGCGGTACCCCGCAGTGCCAGGACCAGGTTGATGATCCGACTGGCCGCAGGATCCCAGTACGGTTGCATCGCCCGGTTACGGTGCTGGGGTCCCGCCGGGCTCATGCCCGATCACCGGCCAGGATGTCCAGCAGGGTCTGTAGACCTTCGGCCTCCGGGATGAAGGGGTCGGGCAGGACGAGCTCGGCGCCGCCCTCCCCGTTGACCTTCAGCCGGGTCCAGTCCACGGTGGTCTGCCGACTGCTCTTCTCCGCGGCAGCGAGGAACCGTCCCCGAACGGCTGCACGGGTGGTACGCGGTGCGTTCTCGGCGGCGTCCTCGATGGCGACCCGGTCGACGATCGTCGCTGCCTGGCCACGGCGGGCCAGCAGGTGGAACAGGCCGCGGTCAGGGTTGATGTCGTGGTAGGTCAGGTCGATCTGTGCCAGCCGCGGGTCGGTGATGTCCAGGGAGCCACGTTCGGCCACACGGTCGATGAGCTTCTTCTTGATCACCCAGTCGATCTCGGTGTCCACCGGCGAGAAGTCGCCGGTTTCGAAGCAGTCGAGGACCCGACCCCACAGCTCGACCACCGGGGCAAGCTCGGAGTTGGGGGTTCCGGTACCCAGTTCGCCGTCCTCCGGTCGCCGCGCCAACCAGGACTCCGCCGCGGAATGGAAGGCCCGCTGGATCTGCAGCGGGGTCGCCTCTCCCCCGCCCCGCAGGCCCATCGGCGTGGTGCCGGTGAAGTCGCGGGAGATCTCCCGGATCGAGCGGATCTCATTGGACAGCTCGAAATCGGGCAGGTCCACGCCCGCCTCGATCATCTCCAGCACCAGCAGTGCGGAGCCGACCTTCAGTGCGGTGGTGGTCTCAGACATATTCGAGTCACCGACGATGATGTGCAGCCGGCGGAACCGGGAGGAGTCACCGTGCGGCTCATCACGGGTGTTGATGATCGGACGCGACCTGGTCGTGGCCGATGACACCCCCTCCCACACATGGTCGGCACGCTGGGACAGGCAGTAGCCCGGCCCGAAGTTCTCGTTCGGTGCACCTGAGGTCGGCACACTGATCTTCCCAGCACCGCAGATCAACTGGCGGGTCACCAGGAACGGCAGCAGTTGGGCCGACAGGCCCTTCAGGGACATGTCCCGGCCGACCAGGTAGTTCTCGTGGCAACCGTAGGAGTTGCCGATCGAGTCCGTGTTGTTCTTCAGCAGGTAGACCTTACCGCCGATGTCGCGCTGTCCCAGCGCCGCCTCGCAGTCCTCGGCGAGCCGGTGGAAGATCAGGTCGCCGGCCCGGTCGTGGGCCAGCAGCTGGTGCAGCGAGTCGCACTCGGCGGTGGCGTACTCCGGGTGTGCGCCGACGTCCAGGTACACCCGGGAGGCGTTGTGCCAGTAGACGTTGCTGCTGCGGTACTTCTCCACCACCGGTGCGAACAGGTGGCGTGCCACCTCATCCGGGCCCAGTCGCCGGTGACTGTCGAGCACGCTGGTGATGCCGAACTCGGTCTCCAGGCCCATGATCCGGCGGGTGTACACGGACTCGGCGGACGTGACTACTGCCCGCCCTTCTGCACGTAGGACTTCACGAACTCCTCGGCATTGGACTCCAGCAGACCGTCGATCTCGTCGAGGAGGTCGTCGGTGCCGCTGACCTTCAGCTGCTCCTGGCCGGTGGCGGCGGCATCGCCGCCGGTGGTCTCGTCATCCGACGGGCCACGGCCACCGTGCACCTGGTTCTGTCCTGATCCTCCGGCCACGATTATCCACCCTCTCTGTGCACCATCTGTGCACCTGTTTACGAGTCACCCCGGTGGGGTGACTGATACTTCCTAAGGTTATCAGTCGAGACAGGCCACGGAGCCGGGGATTGTCTCGCCGATCACCCGGACCAGCCCCGCAGCGTCGGAGACGTCCGCCAGGGCGCCCTCCAACTCCTCGGCGGTGCCGGTGGCCGGGTCTGGAAGCCACACCCGGGTGGCCCCGACCGACTCACCGGGGGTGTCCAGGATCAGCGTGTCCCAGTTCGCCGCCAACAGCTCGTCGGAGAACCGGCGGGCGACCTCGCCACGCAGCCACGCCCGGGTGTCCCGGGGTGCTGAAGCGACGGCGTCGGCGACCGCCTCGGCCGGCACCAGGGTGCGCATCCGTCCCTTGCGGACCAGCGCGTGGTACAGACCCTTGGCCGGGTCGATGTCGTGGTACTGGATGTCCACCACCGCCAGAGTGGGATGGTCCCAGTCCAGGCCACGGGCCCGGTAGGCGTTCATCAGCGCCAGCTTGGCGGTCCAGTCCAGCCGGTCGGCGGTCGACGACGGATCGCGTTCCAGGTCGTCGAGGATGGTCTCCCACATCTCCAGCACCATGTCGTCGTAGGCCCCGCGTTCGGACTCCGGGACGGCCTCGATGACACGGCGACGGATCTCCCGTTGGATCTGGACCGCAGTGAGCTCCTTGTTGCCGTAGAGACGCAGCGGGGTGGAGCAGTCCAGGTCCCGGGAGACGGTCTTCACCGACTCCACCGGCTCATACAGTGCCAGGTCGGAGAAGTCCGCCCCGGCGCCGACGGCGTCCAAGACCAGTGCGGTGGTGCCGATCTTGAGGAAGGTGGCGAACTCGGAGAGGTTCGCGTCCCCGATGATCACGTGCAGGCGGGCCCAGTCCGAGCCGGCGTGCGGCTCATCGCGGGTGTTGATGATGCCCCGGTTCAGCGTGGTCTCCAGCGACACCGTGGTCTCGATGTAGTCGGCACGCTGGCTGATCTGGAAACCCTGCTCCTGGCCGGCCTCACCGAGGCCGATGCGTCCGGCACCGGTGTAGACCTGGCGCGTGACGAAGTGCGGGATCAATGCGGCCTGGATCGCCTCGGCCTCGTAGGTACGGGGGTACAGGTAGTTCTCGTGGGCCCCGTAGGACGCCCCTTTGCCGTCGACGTTGTTCTTGTGGATCGTCAGCGTGGGCTGGTCCTCCACTTGCCCGGCCGCCTGGGCGGCAGTGTGCATGACCAGTTCACCGGCCTTGTCCCAGATCACCGCGTCCCAGGCGTTGGTGGTCTCCGGCGAGGAGTATTCCGGGTGTGCATGGTCGACGTAGAACCGGGCACCGGAGGTGGTGACCAGGTTCGCCGCACCCAGGGCATTCGGGTCGATCACCGGGGCGGTGCGGTAGCGACGCAGGTCGAAACCGCGGACGTCGCGCAACGGGGACTCCGCCTCGTAGTCCCATCGGGTCCGCCGGTTGACTCCCAGCCCGGTAGTCGCCGCATAGGCGATGACGGCCTGGGTGGAGGTCTCGATCGGGCTGGCGTAGGGGTCCTCCGGGGCGAAGATGCCGAACTCGGTCTCGGTGCCGATCAGCCGCTTCACGGTGCCAGCTCCTCTGCAGTGCCGGCGGTGCCGGTCTGGCCGAACTCATCGGCCTGGTCCGCCATGCTGATCTCGACGACCCGGCGGGAGGAGTGCCCGGAGATCCGGGCCCACTCGGCCGGGTTGGTGGTGTCGGGCAGGTCGTCGTTGTCCCGGCACTCCTCGGCCACGGCGGCGTCGGCGTGGGCTGTGGTGATGCCTTCGCCTTCGCCACGCAGCACGTCCTTGATGGCCAGCTTCTTGATCCGGTCGACGATATTCGCCAACATCGCGCCGGAGGCGAAGTCGCGGTAGTACAGGTCGGAACTGGTGCCGTCGGCGAAGTGCAGCGTGAGGTACGGGCGCTCGTCGGAGTAGAGGTTGTCGATGATCCGGGTACGCAGCACCTCGGCCGCTGCCCCGGTGGAGCCGCTCTCGGCGACCAGTGCGGGAGACAGCGGGACCTCGGCGGTGAGGTACTTCTCCAGGATATCGCCGGCGGCGGCCCGGTCGGGACGCTCCACCCGGATCTTGACGTCCAGACGTCCCGGACGCAGGATCGCCGGGTCGATGAGCTCCTCACGGTTGGACGCACCGATGACGATGACGTTGCGCAACCCCTCCACACCGTCGATCTCGGCGAGCAGCTGCGGCACCACGGTGGACTCCACGTCCGAGGACACACCGGTGCCACGGGTGCGGAAGATGGCCTCCATCTCGTCGAAGAAGATGATCACCGGCTGGCCGGCGGAGGCGATCTTGCGGGCGCGCTCGAAGATCAGCCTGATCTGACGCTCGGTCTCACCGACGAACTTGTTCAGCAGCTCCGGGCCCTTAATGTTCAGGAAGTAGGACTTCGCGTCCGGGCGTCCGGTCTCGGCGGTGATCTTCTTCGACAGCGAGGACGCCACCGCCTTGGCGATCAGCGTCTTACCGCAGCCGGGCGGGCCGTAGAGCAGCACACCCTTCGGCGGCAGCAGGCCGTAGTCGCGGTAGAGCTCCGGGTGCAGGAAGGGCAGCTCGACGGCGTCGTGCAGCTGCTCGATCTGACTCTCCAGACCACCGATGTCGGTGTAGGCGACATCCGGCACCTCCTCGAGCACCAGGTCCTCGACCTCGGCGCGGGAGATGACCTCGAAGGCGTAGCCGGCCTTGCGGTCGACGACCACGCTGTCGCCCGGGCCGACCTGCTGGGCGGCGAGCACGTCGGTGAGCGCACCGGCGCACTTCATCAGGGTCTCCTCGCCGAGTTTGTCGGCGACGACGATGCGGTCGGAGCCGACCACCTCCACCACGGTGGCGATGTCACCGGAGTCGGCGTAGCCGCAGACCTCGACGACCTGCTGGCCCTCCCCCAGCCGCACCAGGGTGCCGGGAGTGAGCTCGCCACGTCCCACCCGGGGGCTGACGGCCAGACGCATCCGGCGACCGGCGGTGAAGACCTCGGCGGTCCACCCCTCGGTGGCGGTCTCGGAATCAAGCAGAGTGCCGTAGGTGCTGGGCGGCTCTGCCAGGGCGTCGAGCCGCAGGTTGAGCTCGTCGAGCTTGTCCCGGCTGGCCTTGAGCATCTCGGTGAGCTTGGCGTTGCGGGTGCCCAGGGTGCGGTTGGCCAGTTGCAGCTGCCGGTACGACTCCGGGCCAGAGTCGACCGGGGCAGTCGGTCCGTTGTGTGTGGTGTGCTGCGTCATAGACCACCACTCTACATCCGGGTCAAGGTAGCCTATCCGTCTGCCCGGGAATTCCCTGGAGCGGGTGTACCGTCACTACTTCCGCGCGCGACGCTGGGGCTTCGGTGCGACGGTGCCGTCGGCCAGACGACGGGCCCAGACCAGGAAGGCGGTGTGGGCGTTCATCCGGTGCTCCGGACGGGTAGCCAACCCCTCGACCTTCCACTCGCGCACCAGGGACTCCCACGCCTTGGGCTCGGTGAAGCAGCCCAGCTCACGGATGCCCTCCATCACCTTCATCAGCTGAGGGACGGTCGCCACGTAGGTCATGAACACTCCGCCCGGGATCAGCAGGTCCCGGACAGTCTCCAAACACTCCCAGGGGGCCAGCATGTCCAGGATGACGCGGTCGACCGGGCCATCGGTGTCCTCGACGGTGACGTCGTTGAGATCACCCAGGCGCAACGACCAGTTCGCCGGGTCCTCCCCCATGTACTCGTTGACGTTGTCGCGGGCGTAGTCCAGGTGATCCTCACGGATCTCGTAGGAGATGACCTGGCCCTCGTGACCGACAGCGCGCAGCAGGGTCATCGACAGGGCACCGGAACCGGCCCCGGCCTCCAGGACCTTCGCGCCGGGGAAGATGTCGCCCTCGACGAGGATCTGGGCGGCGTCCTTCGGGTAGATCACCGCAGCACCGCGCGGCATGGAGAGCACGTGGTCGACGAGCAGGTGGCGGAAGCACAGGTACTCGCCGCCGACGTGGGAGACCACCACGGTGCCCTCGTGCTGGCCGATGATGTCGTCGTGCTTGATCTCGCCCTTGTGGGTGAAGTAGCTGCCCCCGGTCTCCAGGGTGATGGTGTAGTGCCGTCGCTTGGCGTCGGTGAGCTGCACCCGGTCGCCGGGCTGGAACGGGCCGGAGTATGCCACGGGGTTCCCCTTTCAGTGGAATGTCAACCGGGCAACTGTACCAACTCCGCCGACGGTAGAGTCAGTCCAGTGCTTCGGCGATCTGGCACACCCCGTCCCGGCACACCTGGGACACCGGCCCGTCCGGTGTCTGCCCCAGCAGCCGGGCACCGTCCTCGGCACGCAGGATCAGTGCGGAGGTTCCCAGGCTGGCACGCAGTGCGGCGGTTTGTGCGTCGCTGGCCTCCCGGGTGGTGGCCTGTACCGGGCCGGCGAGGTGGGACTGCAGGGCGCACAACCAACCACCGGCGCCGACGAGGTGCCGCTCGACGACCTTTGTGTGGGTGTCGAGGATACGGCGGGCCTCGGCCCTCCACCGACCACCGACGGTACGGATGTCAGCGTCCTCCATGGCGGTGGCCAGGCCGCCGGCATAGCTGAGGGCCTCGGCGAGCACTCCGACGGCGGCAGGGGTGGCGCCGTCGTAGGGGTCGCGGGGACGCACGCCCGTGGCGGCGACCGGGGTTGCTGCGTCGTACCAGCGGCCCGGGGCGTCGGTGGCGAAGGTGACCTGGATGTGCCGGACGAGTTCGGAGATCCGGGCCAGGTGGTGCTCTGCACCGGTGTGCTCGACGGCACGGACCAGGGCCAGCAGCAGCCAGGCGCAGTCCTCCAGCCCGGCCGGGGCGTCTGGGGTGCCGGTGCACCGCCGGACGGCGAGGACGGTGCCCTCCTCGTCGCGGTCCACGGCGTGGGCCCACAGGGCATCGACGGTCGCGGCACCCTGTGCATCGCCGAGTTCGCTGAGCGCGACCGAGGTCATGGCATTCCAGGCGGTCACGACCTTGGTGTCGACGGCTGGTTGGGGACGTTCCGCCCGCAGCCCGGCCAGTGCGGCACGGGTGTTCTCGGTGAGGGCCCCAGTTTCCGGGTCGGTATCGGGATCGCCGTCTCGGGCGGTGAGGATCCGACGGCCGTCGAGGTCGGACTCCCCTGCCAGTCCGAAGCGTCCGAGTTCCTCCGGGGTCCAGGTGTAGGTGTAGCCCTCGACGCGGTGAGCACCGTTCTCTTCTCCATCATCGACAACGGTGTCGGCGTCGAGGCCGCTGGCGTAGAGGTCACCGACGCGCAGGCGGGTGTCCAGGAAGCTGCGGGTCATCTCCAGGGCATTGGCCGCGGCAGTGTCCTCCGGTCGGCACACGGTGTAGGCCGCCAGGGCGCGCAGCAGCAGCGCGTTGTCGTAGAGGGTCTTCTCGAAGTGCGGCACCGTCCAGTCCTCGTCCACGCAGTAGCGGTGGAAACCACCCTCGACGTGGTCGAAGAGCCCACCGGTGAGGATCGAACGCCAGGTACGGGCCGCAATGTCGAGGACCTCTCCGGCCGCCTCCCCGGAAGGGGTGTTCTCCGCCCAGCGCACCAGGCCCAGCAAGGCGGCGGTCGGCGGGAACTTCGGGGCTCCGGTGAACCCGCCGGTGGGCTGTTCCGAGGCGCGCATGCGTTGGACGATGCGGGTGGGCAGCTCGGCGGTCGCCTGCTGGGTCATGGATCCGGTGGTATCGGTGGCACTGCTCTCGTCCAGGTCCGACTCGGCACTGCCGGCGAGGGCGTCGTTGAGTTTGTCGGTCAACTCGTCGATCTTGCCGCGGTCGGTCGTCCAGGTGCGGTGCACCGCATCGATCACCTGGGAGAAGGAGGGACGCCCCGGCTGCGGTTCGGGACGAGGGGTCGCCGGGAAGTAGGTGTCGGCGAAGAAGGGACGCCCATCCGCATCGGCGAAGACCGTCATTGGCCACCCACCCTGGCCGCTCAGTGCGATGGTGGCCTGCATGTAGTAGGCGTCGACATCGGGGTGCTGTTCACGGTCGACCTTGATCGGCACGGTCGTCTCGTTGACCACCGCGGCCACGGCCGGGTCCTCGAAGCTCTCCTCGGCCATGACGTGGCACCAGTGGCAGGTGGAGTATCCGATGGAGATGAACACAGGGACGTCGCGGCGACGCGCCTCGGCGAAGGCCTCGGGGCCCCAGGGCCACCAGTCCACCGGGTTGTCCGCATGGGCGGTGAGGTATGGCGAGCTGGTTCCGGCGAGACGACTGTTCGACTTCATGGCCCCCACGGTAGTGGCAATCAGGACACGGCATCACTCGAGATCGACACGCACCCGACACCCACTAGAATGGCGCACATGGCCACCACCGATTCCCCGTCACCGACCGCACATCCTGACCAGCAGAACTTTCCGGACTCCCCGGACCTGCACGACCTGCAGGCCCAACTGGACGGCTCCTTGAGCACCGACCCGGACGTCCTGGCGTCCTTCTCCACCGATGAATCGGTGTACCGCCCCGAGGGTGCGGCCCTCGCCCTGGTGCGGGCGACCTCGGTCGACGACGTCGTGCACACCATGCGTTTCGCCCACACCCACGGCATCCCGGTGGTGCCGCAGGGGGCGCGTTCCGGGCTGGCCGGTGGAGCATGCGCGATCGCCGGGGCGATCCTGCTGTCGCTGCGTTCCATGGACCGCATCCTCGAGATCGACGCCGACACCATGACCGCCACGGTCGAACCCGGGGTGATCAACCAGGATCTGAAGGACGCTCTGAAGGCACATGGGTTGGCCTACCCGCCGGATCCCGGCTCAGTGGCGATGTGCACCATCGGCGGCAACATCGCCACCAACGCCGGTGGCATGTGCTGCGTGAAGTACGGGGTGACCCGCGAATACGTCCGCGAGATCAAGGTGGTGCTCGCCGACGGTACGCTCACTACACTGGGGCACCGCACCATCAAGGGGGTGGCCGGACTGGACCTGGTGGGTCTGCTCACCGGCTCCGAGGGCACCCTCGGGGTCATCGTGGGCGTCACCGTGAAGCTGGTCCCGGCCGGGCCAGCCCCGCTGAGCGCCCTGGCGACGTTCCCGACCGTCCGGGCAGCCACGGAGACGGTCACCGCCTACATGGCCACCGGTGCCACCCCGTCGATGCTGGAGATGATGGACGGTATGACCATCGGCATGATCAGCGAGATCGGTGACTTCGGGTTGGACGCCTCGGTCGGCGCGGTGCTGATCATGCAGTCCGACTCGGTGACCGCCGCGGCCGACACCGAGGCCTTCGCCGCCGTCGCCGAAGAGCACGGGGCAGCGGACGTCGCCTTCGCCGACAACCCCACCGACTCCGATCTGCTGGTCGCCGCCCGCCGGTCGGTACAGGTCGCCAATGAGCACTACACCCGCTCCCACGGCGGTGGGCAGATGATCGAGGATGTCTGCGTTCCCCGCAACCAGCTCGCCGATTTCTGCAGCGGGGTCGAGGACATTCGCGACACCACCGGTGCGACGGTCGCCCTGGTCGCCCACGCCGGAGACGGCAACACCCACCCCTCGGTCTTCTACGACCTCTCCGACGATGCCTCCGTCGGCGCAGGCATGGATGCTTTCGACCAGATCATGGCCCTGGGGTTGTCCCTGGGTGGGACGATCACCGGTGAGCACGGGGTGGGCGTGATCAAGGCCGAGTGGCTTGCCAAGGAGTTGGATGAGGGCAACCGTCGACTGCACCGCGAGATCAAGAACGCCGTTGACCCGACCGGGATCCTCAACCCGGGCAAGATGCTGGAGCACCTGTGACCTCTGCTGCTGACATCCCTGCATCTCCGGCACAGTCTGCACAGTCGGCACCGTCGCGACGGCGCCCGTTGGCGCTGTCACCCTCCCGGGTCGGTGACTACCGGCAGTGCCCACTGCTCTACCGGCTGCGGGCCATCGACCGGCTGGAGGAACCCAGCACCCTGGCACAGGTCAAGGGCACCTTGGTGCACTCGGTGCTGGAGGAACTCCACGGACTGCCGCGGGAGGAGCGTACCTACCCGGTCGCGGTGAAGATGCTCAAGCCGCACTGGGTGGCGATGACGGAGAAGGACGACCAACTCAACGAGCTGGTGCCCGAGTCCGACTACATGGACTTCCTGGTGGCCTCCCGTGACCTGGTCAAGGGCTACTTCATGATGGAGAACCCGGCCGGTTTCGACGCCGACTCGGTCGAGAAGTTCGTGGACACCACCCTGCCGAACGGGGTGCCGGTGCGCGGCTTCATCGACCGGGTGGACGTCGCGGCATCCGGCGCCGTCCGGGTGGTCGACTACAAGACCGGTAAGAAACCCATCCCACGGTTCTCGGCGCAGGCCATGTTCCAGATGCGCTTCTACGCGCTGGTGTGGTGGCGGCTCTTCGACCACATTCCCGAGCAGCTCCGGCTGATGTACCTCAAGGTGCAGGACGACTTGGTGCTCTCCCCCACCCCGTCCGAACTCAACTACGTGGAGAAGGACCTGGGCCGGATCTGGTCGCAGATCGGCAATGACGCCCGGTCCGGCAACTTCGCCCCGAAGACCTCGAAGCTGTGCGGCTGGTGCTCCTTCCAGACGATGTGCCCGGCCTTCAACGGGACCCCGCCGGAGTACCCGGGGGTGCCGGCCGAGTTCGCGTGAGCTGGAGTCAATAGACGCTGGACCGGTGTCCGAGTGCAACGGCGACGATGATGATCTCTTCCTCGCGGATCAGCGAGGCCACACACCTCATCCAGGTAGGTTTTGATTCTCTTGAGAACCTGCCGGTCGAGTTTGCGTGCCGTACGGTCGAACTCAGGTGTGGTTTCAAGCCCCCATATCCTCCCCCGTTGGTTCACAACCCCAGTTCCTCCCACAGCTCTTCAGCAGGACGGGAGGGCTTCCCGGACTTCTCCCATTTCCGGACGGCCTCGTCCTGCCAGTAGGCCTTCTCGATCTCGTCGAGGTACGTGTGCACCGCCTGGCGTACGTAGAAGCTCTTGGGTCGACCGGTCCTGTTGGCCAGTGCCTCCAGTCGTGCTTCTTCTTCTGCAGAGAATCGGATGGACATAGGCATGGTCGCTACCTCCTGTATCACATGTATCGCACCAGGTTAATCGACCTCGGTCTTCCGTGCAAGAGCCTTGCGGATACTCCGCTGTTACTTCAGCGGCGTGGTGGCCCACGGGGATTCAGGGTGGTTCAGCGAGATCTCCATGCCACCGACGTACTCGAAAGAACCCTCGTCGATCAACCCGGTCCACTGGGTGCGTCCCACAATGAATCCGTCGGCGTGCTCACGCCAGGAGCTGTAAAC